>JBQTJO010000083.1:0-21208 GCA_052387015.1 Gemmatimonadota bacterium | reverse complement strand
GGCGCTCGATGGTGACCGCGTCGCCGTGCAGATGGGGTCCGCACTCGGCGGCACGGCCAACGGCGAGGCGCAGCTGCTCAATCTGATTACCAGCGGCATCCGCGCCGTCAACCCCGCCGTCGCGCTGACCACCTTCTGCGGCGCCGCCAGCTGCGCGGTTGCCATCGAGTTCGGCTTCACCGGCCCCAATTCGACGAATGCGATGTCCTGCGCATCGGGGACTATTGCCATTGGCGAAGCGTGGCGTCTGATTCGCGACGGGCTCGCCGATGTCGCCATCGCGGGAGGCATGGAAGCGCCGCTCGCGCCGCTCTGCTTCGGCGCGTTCGCCATCATTCGCGCAATGAGCACGCGCAACGAGGAGCCGGAGCGCGCGTGCCGCCCCTTCGATGCGCAGCGCGATGGCTTCATCATGGGCGAGGGTGCGTGTGCCCTCGTGCTCGAGCGCTACGAGCTCGCGGTCCGGCGCGGCGCGCGCATCTACGCCGAGCTCGCCGGTTACGCCAACACCAACGATGCGCACCACATGACCGCACCGCGGCCCGATGGCGCGCAGGCCGCACGCGCAATGAGAAGCGCGCTCGCAGTCGCGAACCTGGAGCCGCACGACGTCGACTACGTAAATCCGCATGGGTCGTCCACACCGCTGAACGACGCGACCGAATCACAGGCCATCAAACAGGTGCTCGGCGAGCGCGCGTATCAGATCCCGATCAGCGGCACCAAGCCCTACCACGCCCATGCCTTGGGCGCGTCCGGCGCCATCGAGGCGGCCGTCTGCTGCCTCGCCTTCGAGCGCGGCTGGGTGCCCCCAACCCTGAACTTCGAGGGCGGCGACGCGCACTGCGATCTGGACTACGTCGGCGCCGGCGGCCGCGCGGTCCAGCCACGCGTTATCCTCAGCAATTCCTTCGGGTTTGGCGGCATTAATGCCTGCCTGGTTATGGCTCTGCCGGGGCGTTTCGACTAAAAACAGTACAATCTGGCCCTATTCCCCACCCCCCACGGTCGCTGGCAGAAAACATGCAACCGAGCACACGCTGTTGTTGCGGAGCGGCCAGGCCGCGTCTGCGTTGCGTGGAAAGGGAGGGTAACAGACATGAGGGCGCTACATCGAGCAGTACTACTGGCTCCGCTCATGGCGGTCATCGCGAGTGCACCCGCGATGGCGCAGTCATGGAAGTGGGATCTGGGCGTGAATGCGGGCTATGCCACATACACGTCCGCAATTGACGAGGACGAGACCGGGCTCCCGGACAACACGGCCGCGTCCGAGGTGCACTGGAAGCCGGGCATTCTGTACGGCGTACAGCTGGGTTACTGGTTCGGGCCGAAGCTGGGCCTCCGCCTGAACGGGCGCTATTCCGACCGGCCGCTCGAGGGCTCGGACATCGACGAGGATGTCTTTGTCACGGCCACCAACCTGTGGGGCGCGACGGCCGACCTGATGTTCCGCTTCAGGGAGCCGTCGGAGCAGTTTTCGAGCTTCGAGATGCTCCCCTATCTGGCCCTTGGTCTGGGTGCCAAGTGGCACAACGGCAACGAGGACCAGTTCACCTGTGTTGACGGCACGAACAGCTTCAACTGCTCGCCCTTCGTGACCGGCATCCCGGGCAATCCGCGCGGCTTCGCGTTCGGCGAAGAGAACGCGATTGCCGGGCTGATCGGCCTCGGTGCGGACTGGCGGCTGGGGCGCAACTTCGCGCTGCGCACCGAGATCAGCGATCAGATCTACAAGCCGCAATTCCATACCGCGACGATTCCGCCCGCCGGCTCGACCACCTGGACCGTTTCGGAAGAGAACATCGCGAGCGTCGTGCACGAGATCGCCGGGCAGGTCGGCCTGCACTTCCTGTTTGGTGTAGAGCGTCCGCCGGTGGTCGCGGTCGTGCCGCCGCCGGCGCCGCCGCCTCCTCCTGCCGAGCCGGAAGTCCGGCGCGAGTCGATCACGGTCTGTGTGATCGATCCGACGAGCCCGGGTGGCATCCGGCTGCAGACGGCCACGCTGATCGAAGGCCGTGACACGGTCATCGTCGTGAACGGCACGGAACGGCCGCTGCGCGAGGCGGTGGGCAACGTGATGGTCGCCCAGAACGCGACCTGGTTCGTGCAGGGCCAGCCGCTGGTCATGAACATCGGCACCAATCGCGTCGAGTTCACGACCTATGGCACGCCGCGTATGATCGAGGGCGAGGACCTCGCCTTCCTCGGGACCGTGAACGGCTTCCCGGTTTATGCGGATCGCGATGAGGTCGAGGAAGTCATCGAAGACCTGAACGAGCTGAATCGGGCTCGTGCAGGCACCGACTTTGGCCAGATCCTCGAGGAGAACCGCGAGCTGGCCGACGAGCTCGACGATGTGACGGTTCTGTACGTCCCAATGCATGCAACCGGCTGCGTATTCCAGGCAGTGCAGCGTCAGGAGGAGGTCCGCAAGGGCGGCAAGTAGCCCGGCGCTCCTTCGGCGCAGATGCGGTAAAAAAGGTCCGGCCCAGTGGCCGGACTTTTTTGCATCACTGGCTTGCATTCCAGCCGATCTGGCAAGATTCCTGCAAAACTGCATGGTGGCCGTGAATTTGTGGCCGGCGCGGCGGGCGGCGGAGCCGTCATGCTCGTCCGCAAAATACTGTGGTGGAAGAGGAGAGGAGTCACATGAAACTCGTACGTGTGGTGGCCATGCTTGGGGCGCTTTTGGTGCCGGTGGTCACGAGTCCAGCGTCCGCACAGAGCTGGAAATGGGATTTGAACGTCAATGGTGGATACTCCTGGTTCAACGACATGTTGAGCGCGGAGAACTCCGGAATATCCGGTGCGGGCGAGGACGACCTGAAGTTCGAGGCGGGGCCGCTGGTCGGCGCTCAGTTGACCTTCTGGCCGTCGACGCGCATCGGCATTCGTGTGAATGGCACGTACGCGGACAACGCGCTCGAAGCCAACAATTTCACGATGACGTCGCCGCTGAATTCCGGCCTCGATCACGTGAATCTGTGGAGCGCGAGCGGCGACCTGCTGTTCCGCTTCGTGCGGCCCGATGAGGATTTCGACGGCATGGAGTTCCTGCCTTATCTCGCATTGGGTCTGGGGGCCAAGTGGCATAATCCGGCGGGCGATGCCTTCACCTGTCGGGATGTGGAAGAAGGCAAGACCTTCTCGTGTGCGCCGCTCACGATTCAGAGCGGAAGCACGGCCGGCAGCAACTTCGCGCTGGCTGAAGCCAACAGCCTGATGGGACTGGTCGGACTCGGCGCCGATTGGCGGATCGCGCGCAGCTTTGCGATTCGCACCGAGGTCGGCGACCGGATCTGGGATGCGCGTCTCCATGCGACGACGGGCACGCCGACCACCGGCAACACCATCACTCTCGCGCAGGGAGATACCGACTTCGGCGACGATGTGCACGAGATCTACGCGCAGGCCGGTCTGACCTTCCTGTTCGGTGTTGCGCGGCCGGAAGTCGTTGCGGTGGTCGCACCGCCGGCGCCGGTCGAGCCCGAGCCGGCGCCTGTGATCAGCCGTGAGGCCATCACGGTCTGCGTCATCGATCCGACCGCACCGGGCGGCATTCGCCTGCAGACTGCGACTCTGGTCGGCGGTCGCGACACCGTGGTCGTGGTCGGCGGCACCGATCGGCCGCTCACCGAGTCGGTCGGCAACGTGGTCATCGCCTCGAACGCGGATTGGTTCGTGCGCGGGCAGCCGCTCGTCATCAACGTCGGTGACGACAACACCCTCGAGTTTTTGACGGTCGGCTCGACTCGCATGATCGAATCCGGCGACCTCGCGTTTGTCGGCACCCTGAACGGCATGGCCGTCTACGCCGATCGTGATGATGTGGCGGACATCATCGTGGAGCTGGACGAGATCAACCGCACCCGGCCGGGCACCGACCTCAGCGTCATTCTCACCGACAATCGCGTGCTGCGCACCGAGCTCGAAGACGTTGACGTCCTGTACGTTCCCACGGCCGCGACCGGCTGCGTCTTCCAGGCGGTTCAGCTGCAGGAGCAGGTCCGTAAGGGCAAGTAATCCGCCGTTACTTGAATGCTCCGAGGTAAAAGCCCGGTCGCAAGGCCGGGCTTTTACCGTTGGTGCGGTTGCCCGCGGCGGCGCCCTGGGGTTAGGTTGGAGGGCCCGTACCGAACAGCCCTGTTAAGTCATTGCGTATTAAGTGATTACCGCACCACTCGTCGTCCTCGGCCAGATTCTCGGCTTCTCCTTCGCGGCTGGACTCAACCTGTACGCGACGGTGGCGTTGGTGGGCGTCGCCGCCCGGCTCGGCTGGATCGCCGGCCTGCCGCCCGCGGTTCAGGCAGTCGAAAACCCGATCATTCTCGCCACCGCAGCGGTCCTTTATTTCGTCGAGTTCCTGGTCGACAAGATTCCATACGCGGACACGGCCTGGGACGTAATCCACACGATCGTCCGGCCTGTGGCGGCGACGCTGCTGGCAGCCGCGGCGCTCGGTGAGGCGAGCCTGCCGGTCCAGGCCGGTGGCGCCGTCCTGGCCGGCGTGGTGGCGCTCGGCGCGCACGGGCTCAAAGCCGGCCTCCGGCTGATCCTGAACATCCGCCCGCGCAAGGCGCTGAACGCGCTCGTCAGTCTGCTCGAGGATGCGGCCGCGATCGCTCTGGCCATCGCCGCCCTGATGTATCCCGTGGTCGCACTGTCGGTTAGCGTGGCCGCATTGCCTGTCACGCTGCTCGCCGGACCGCGTCTCTGGCGGGCCGGCGTCCTGGCACTGCGCGCGCTGGTGGCGCGCCTGCGCGGCTTTTTCGGCCGCAAGGACTGGCGCGATACGGATGACCTGCCCCCAAGGCTGCGCGCACTCCTCGCGCCGCCGGCGCTCGGTCGCGGCAAGCCGCGCGTCGCGCGCGCCGCATTGTGCGGCCTGAAGGGCGTCGGCTCCTACAAGAACGGCTGGGTCGTGCTGTGCGACGATCAGCCGGTTTTCGTGTACCTCTCCCTGCTGCGGGCCCGCAGCCTGCCCCTGCCGCTCATCCGGGATGCGCAATTGCGACGCGGAATCTGGACGGACAGTGTCGAATTCCGGAACTCCAACTCGAGCTGCACGCTTTTTCTATTGAAGGATGGTCCACCGCCGGAAATCGCGCTGGCGGAGCTGAGCGCGGCTACGGCCTCCTGACCTTCGCCGAACTTTTTCTGGAACATGGGTTTATGCGCCAGTGTATCCCCGGCGGCGAATACAGGCCCCGCGCGGAGAATCACGGTGGCGGCAGAAAAGGGTTGAACTCAAATTCGTCCTTTTTTATATTCGGCGAGCTTATGATCAAAATCGTTTTGGGGTGCGTTCGAGTGAGGCTTTTTCACGGTGCGGTGATGGTTGGGGCCACTGAAAAGCCACACGAAAACCTCAGCTAGGCAGCGGATTCTAGTTTCGAAATCCGGCTGCCTTTTTGTTTATTACTATAAACCGACCGATATCGAGAAAGATGTCGTCCATGTTCGTTAGTTCCCGCGCTTTGGACTCGTTCGACCAGTACCTCTACGACGTCGAGAAATATCCGCTCATCGAGAACGCCGAGGAAGAAAGGCAGCTCGCACGACGCGCGCGCGTCGGCGACAAGGAGGCTGCCGAGCGGTTGGTGACCGCGAATCTCCGGTTCGTCATCTCGTACGTGAAGAAATATCAGGGGCGCGGCCTCGGGCTCGCAGAGCTGGTCTGCATCGGCAACGAAGGTTTGCTGAAGGCGGTAAAGAAGTTCGATCCCGACAAGGGCGTGAAGTTCATCTCGTACGCCGTGTGGTGGATTCGTCAGACTGTGCTGCAGGCGCTTGCTGAACAGACGCGTTCGGTGCGCATCCCGCTCAATCAGAACTCGAACCTGGTCAAGCTTTCCAGGACGGAGACGGCGTTGACGCAGCTGCTCGGCCGCTCGCCGAGCGACCAGGAGATCGCGAACGAGATGGGCGAGCCGGTCGAAACGGTTCGCGCGCTGCGGCGCGTCGCGGCATCCGAGCTCTCGCTCGATGCGCCGATCGATCGTGGTGATCGCGACAGCGCATCATTCGGCGAACGCTTCGCCGGTGCCGAAGCCGAAGACATCGAGGAGACGGTCGAATCGCAGGCGCAGCGCGAGTTCCTCGATCGCATGTTCGAGAAGTATCTGACCGAACGCGAGCGCAAGATTCTGTATCTCTACTACGGCCTCGATGATGGCGAGGAGCGTACGCTCGAGGAGATCGGCTCGCTGCTCGGCGTCACGCGCGAGCGCATTCGGCAGATTCGCAACCGCGCGTTCGAGAAGCTGCGCGAGAGTCCGGACGGTGAGGCGCTCGCAACTTTCTGGAGCGCGAACTAGTCAGCCCCTCAGCTGTCGCGCGGCTTCGCGGTGCGGCCGGTGCTGCTGCCGCTGGAGCCTCCGCTCGAGGCGGAACCCGTGCTGCTGCCGCCTGAGCTGGGCCGTGAAACCGTGCTGTTGTCGCGCGGGATCGAGCTGCCGCTCGATCCACCTTTGGTGTAGCCGTTGCGCGTCACGCGCGCGGACGGGTTTCTCGTGACCGGCTCGCGCACGACGACGACCGGCGTCGAATAACCCCAGCCCCACCGGTTGAAGCCGAACGGCGAATAGCCTCGCGAGTAGCCGTAGTAGCACTGGTCGTAACCGTACGAGTAATAGCCCATCGGCCCGAGCCAGGGATCGCGGCTGCCATAGCACGAGCTACCGTAGAAGGGCCGCTCGTCATCCGCCACGCGTGCACGCGGCGTCTTGACCGCGAAGTGCTCCGGGTTCGAGACCGCGACCAGTACGTCAATGACGGCCGGCGGCACGCCGGCATCGGCGAGCTGCACCAGCTTCTCGCCGGTCAGATCGAACGTCTGGTTCAGTGCCGTCAGCCAGCTCGTCACGGCGGTCACATCGGTCTCGGCCACCGCTTCGCGGATGTCAGCGAGATCGACCCACGCGCCGGCGGCCCAGCGCGCCGTCTCGCGCGCCAGCCGGTTCGCGCTCAGGCTGGCCGCGATCTCGGCGGGCATGCTCGCCGGATCGGCTTCCGTGAAGCGCTCGACATGCGTGGTCGTGTTCGAGCCCGACGTAACCGCCTGAACGCTCAGCCAGGCGCCCGTCTGCATGGCCATGATCCCATCCACCGTGCGCTGCATCGACTCGCCACACGTCATCTGCGAGCGTAGGAACAGTCGCTGCCGGTCGTCGGACCAGCGCGCCTGCTGTGTGCCGGTGCAGCCCTCGCGTGCGATCGGCCGCGCCACGCCGTCGGCGACGAGCGTCACTTCGCTCGTGGTCACGCCTTTCGCGATCGTGCGCATGCGAACGCCGGCGCCAGCGGGCACGATGCACACCATGCTGCCCATCTGATCGCCGCTTGCGCGCCAGCAGCCCTGCCAGGCCAGCCAGCCGTCATCGAGATCGAGCTGCGGAAGCGGCAGCGCGGTGAGCGCGCTGAACATGAGTGCGCTGATCATACCGATCTCCTCAAAAGCGGGCCGCGAAGCCCGTAGTAATCTGAAAACCGCGCAAATCGACGCGATCGAAGTCCGAGAAATCCTGGTCCAGGTCGGCGGACGCCCACGAGTAGCGGCCTTCCAGGCTCAAGCCGAGACGCGGCGTGAGCCACCACTCGCCACCCGCGCCGACATGTGCCGTCGCGCCGCCGCCGGCCGATTCGAATCGTCGTGGAAACACCTCGAGCGTGCGGAAATCGACGAAGTCGCCTTCCTGAACGAGATCGTAAAAGGTGTAACCACCGCCGCCGGTCACGTACGGCGTGAACGTGCGCGGCACCCACGCGTGCATGCTCAATGCCCGCCCGCGCGGCACGAGGTAGTACTTGGCGCTGAGCGTCAGCGGAATGCGGTCGAGGCTGGTGGTCTGCTCGATCGGCTGGTCGTCCTGATCGACCCAGTCACGAAACTCCGACCGCGACGAGGACCCTGAGTAGGCCACGCCGAGTAGGAGATCCAGCTGGCTCGTGGTCCGGATGCCGAGATCGGCCGCGAGCGCGAAGCTCCGAAAATCGCCGCGCTCGAGTGTGAGCTCCTCGGTGAAAAAGGCGAACAGATCGTCACTCGCGCTCGGCCCGGCCGCACCGATTCGGAAACTCAGCGTGGCGGTCGGTGGCTTGAACAGATAGCCGCTCTGCGCGTCGGCAGCCCGCGGGACTACCGTGGAGAGGAGCAGGATCGGAAAGGCAACGAGCCGCGCGGTAGGCATGGGCCTCCTACTCGAGGAGCGTGGGAGCATGGGGCCATGGGACCATGATCACGGATGCTACTGCCGCACCTTTGAGAACGTTCCTTATCTTAACCGAATGAGAGTTCTGCTGGCCAGCCTCGCTTTTTTCACGGTCTCACCCGCCTTCGGGGCTGCGCAGGGGTTCGACCACGCCGAATTCGACGCCGTGCTGCGGACTTACGTGACCGAGGCGGGCGTCCGGTACGCCGGCCTCCGGACGGATCGCGCCGGTCTCTACCGGTACGTGGCGCGCCTGGGCGCCGTCTCGGAGGCACAGTTCGGGGGCTGGAGCCGAGCCGAGCAGCTGGCCTACCTGATCAACGCCTACAATGCACTCGTAATCCGGCAGGTGCTCGATCACTACCCGATCCGGCGCTCGTTGCATCCGGCGGCCCTGCTCCGGCCGGCCAATTCGGTCTGGCAGATCGGCGGCTTTTTCGACGAGTTGCGCCACCCGGTCGCCGGCCGGCAGCTCACTCTGGATGAGATCGAGCACTCGCTGCTGCGGGCGCAATTGAAGGAGCCGCGCATCCATGCTGCGCTGGTCTGCGCGGCGGCATCATGCCCGCCGCTGCGGCGGGAAGCGTACGTGGCGGATCGTGTCGACCGGCAGCTGGACGAGCAGATGCGCGCGTTTCTCGCCGATCCCGACCGCAATCGCATCGAGCGCGGCGCGGCGCAGATCCGGCTGTCGCGGATCTTCGAATGGTTCGCGGCAGACTTCGGCGGCACGGCTGGTGTGATCCCGTTCATCGCGGGTTACGTCGACGCGCCGGCCGCGGCCTGGCTGCGCTCGGCCAGGCCTCGCATCACGTATTTCGATTATGACTGGAATCTGAATGACGTTTCGCCGCGCTAGCGTTGCACTTCTTCTTCTCCTGATTGCACGTCCCGGTATTGCGCAGGATCCTCTCGGCTGGAACACACAGCGCGCGCGCGAGCTGATCGAGCGGGCGCGCGAGCGGCGCGAGCTGCCGCGCGGCGATTCCACGCTGCGCAACTACCAGGCGAGCGCGCACGGCTACGTATACTTCTATCTCGATCGGCGCGAGGATGACGAGCGCACGCTCGTCAAGGTGGATCAGATCGCGCTCAACCTGTTCTGGAAGCGACCGAACCTCACGAAACAGCGGATCGTCGGGCTGCGTGACGTGAATCGTCTGCCCAACCGGATGTACTACCATCTCGACCATCTCACGGTCGTGCAGAACAACCTCGGCGATGTCATTCGCATCGGCGATGGCGACGAGGTGCGCGGCGTGCCGCACCCCGCGGCGCCGGGCGCGGACACGATCTACGACTACCGGCTGGCCGACTCGGTCACGCTGCAGCTGGGCGGCGGCCAGCCGGACGTACGCGTCTACGAGCTGCAGGTCCGGCCGAAGCGCACGGACCGCTCCGCCCTCATCGGCTCGGTATTCGTGGACCGCGGCTCCGCCGACATCGTGCGCATGACCTTCACCTTCACACCCGCATCGTACGTCGACCGCCGGCTCGACTACATCAACATCTCGCTCGACAACGGCCTGTTCGGTGGTAAATACTGGCTGCCGAACGAGCAGAGCGTCGAGATCCGCAGGCAGATTCCGGAGCTGGACTTCGCGGCCGGCGCCGTCATCAAGGGCCGACTGCGCGTCTCCGGTTACACCTTCAACCAGCCGATCCCCGATTCTGTCTTCTACGGCCGGCCGGTCACGGCCGCGCCCGAGCACGAGCGCGAGAACTTCCCGTTTCCCGAGGACATCTATGCGGGCGTCAACGCGGAGGGGCTCGCGCCGCCGCCGCACATGGAGGACCTGCGCGAGCGCGCCGCCGAGCTGATCGGCGAGACGCGTCTGAGCGGACTGCCGACGTGGCGGCTATACATACCGAACGCGTCGTCCGTGCTGCGGCACACCAACGTCGAGGGCTGGTACGCCGGCCTGGGCGTCACGTACGTGCCGGCGCCGGCCTTTCGGGTGGACGCGACCGGCGGCTACGCGTTCGGCCTGGAGCAGCCGCAAGCGACCGCGGCCGCGCACATCGGCACGCGCGACCACGAGCTGCTGGTCCGCCTCTACTACAACGAGCCGCGCGACATCGGGCCGGTGCGCGCCATGCCGGGCGTGCTGAACACAATCACCTCCGCCTTCGGCGGCGACGATTACACGAATCTCTACTTCGCGCGCGGCGCGAGCATCGAGTCCATCCAGCCGATCGTCGGCGCCTGGCAGCTTCGCTTCGGCTTCGCGCGCGAAGAGCACGATGCGCCGTACGCCGACACGGTGCTCAGCTCGCTCGATCGCAACGCGCAGCTCGTCAACGCGGGCACGGCCTACGAGGTGCACGGCGGCGTCAGCAAGGCGCTCGATCCGCAGAGCCCGTTCACTTGGGGCGGCTCATTGCGCCTCAGCGGCATCCGTTTCGAGCCATCGGCCCGATCGTATCCGTACTTCAACGGCGAACGCGACCTGTTCGGCCGGCTTCTCATCCATGTCGAAGCGCGCGCGACCTCGGAGGACCGGCGCCGCGATCTGTTCGCGCGCGCATTCGCCGGCCGCAACATCAGCGGTGCGGCCGCCCAGTACTTCTTCCGCGTGGGCGGGCGCGAGACGCTGCCCGGCTACGACTTCCGGGAATTCGTCAGCGAAAGCGAGGTCGTGCTGGCGCGCGCCGAGTATTCGCACACGGTCGCCGCGCCCTGGCTTCGCCTGCGGGCTCTCGGGTACGGCGGCATCACCAATGATTTCGTGGTCCGGCCCGGAGACGACGTCATTACCACCGAGACCAGCCGCAACCTGCGCGGCAGTGCCGGCATCGGCGCCGGCCTGCTGTGGGACGTTCTCCGCATCGACGTCGTGAAGGGCGCCCACTGGCAGACCATCTTCTCGGTGCGGCACGACTTCTGGGACATGCTGTAACGCGCGTAGGGGTGGAGGGGAGGAGGGGAGGAGGGGTGGAGGGGTGCGAGGGGTGCGTGCCCCTACTCCCTTACTCCCTTACTCCCCTACTCCCCTACTCCCCTACTCCCCTACTCCCCTACTCCCCTACTCCCCTGCTCCCCTACTCCGCGAAGCCCTACTCCGCGTCGTCTCCTTCGCCGGCATCCGCGCCATTGCCATTGCGCGGCGCGCCCAGCAACACCAGCTCGCGCACCGTGACTTCCGCGGTCGGAATCGTGACGCCGTTCTTCTCGAACGAGTCGTACTCCATGCGCCCTTCCACGTACACGCGGTCACCCTTGCGCACGTAGTCCTCCGCGAGCTGGGCGAGCCGGTCCCACAGCGTGAGACGATGCCACTCCGTACGATCCTCGAAGCTGCCGTTGCGCTGAATGCGGCGGCTGGTCGCGAGCGAGACATGCGCGACCTTGGTGCCCGCGTTGGTGGTCTGGATGTCCGGATCGCGTCCGATGTTGCCGACCAGGATGACTTTGTTGACGCTGCGAGACATGAATGCCCCCATGGTTTGAGTTTGTGGGAGCATGAAATAACTTCTATGGTGGGGCGGTTACATAGCTGGAAAAGACGTTCACGTTCACGTTGACGTTCACGTGTACGTGGACGGCCTGCAGAGCGCAAATCCCTCAATCGACACGCCTGAAAGACATCCGTTCACGTAAACGTGCACGTGAACGTGAACGTGAACGTCCGTTACTTGGTTTCGTACCAGTTCTCGCCCACGCCGCTCGCGACCTCCAGCGGCACGCGCAGCGGCACGGCGCTCTGCATCAGCTCCGTGATCAGCGCGCGCGTCTCGCCGATCGCTGCTTCCGGCACCTCGAACACCAGCTCGTCATGAACCTGGAGCAGCATCTTCGCGCCGCTGTTCCCGGCAGCGAGTGCCCGGTGGATGTTGATCATCGCGATCTTGATGATGTCCGCCGCGCTGCCCTGCACCGGCGCGTTTTGCGCCGCGCGCTCGCCGAAGCCGCGGATGTTGTAGTTCGGGCTCTGGATCTCGGGGATGTAGCGACGTCGTCCTGAGATGGTTTCGACGTATCCCTTCTCGCGCGCCTTCCTGACCTGCTCGTCCAGAAAGTCCCGCACCCCCGAAAATCGCAGGAAGTACTGCTCGATGAACTCCTTCGCCTGCTGCGTCGTGATGCCGAGCTGGCGCGACAGCGCGAAGGGGCCCTGGCCGTAGATGGTCGCGAAGTTGATGGTCTTGGCCGCCGCGCGCATGTCGGCGGTCACGTTCTCGAGCGGAACGTCGAAGACCAGCGCGGCCGTGCGCTTGTGCACATCGCCGCCGTTCCGGAACGCGTCGATCAGGTTCGCATCACCGGCCATGTGCGCCAGAATGCGCAACTCGATCTGCGAATAGTCCGCGCTCAGGAAGAGGTGCCCGCGCGCCGGCACGAAGCCCTTCCGGATCTCCGCGCCCGTCTCGGTACGGATCGGAATGTTCTGGAGATTGGGATCCTGCGATGACAAACGGCCCGTCGCCGCGACCGTCTGATTGAAGTTGGTGTGAATGCGCCCGGTCTGCGCGTTGACCAGCGGCGGCAGTGCGTCGACGTACGTGCCCTTCAGCTTGTCCAGCTGCCGGTACTGGATGATCAGATTCGGCAGCTCGTGGCCGCGCTCCGCCAGCTCCTGCAGCACGTCGACATCGGTCGAGGGGCCCGTCTTCGTCTTCTTGATGACCGGCAGCTGCAGCCTTTCGAACAGCACTTCGCGCAGCTGCTGCGGCGATCCGATATTGAACTCGGTGCCCGCGACCTTGAAGATCTGCTGCTGCACGAGCGCGAGCTCCTGCTCGAGGCGGGCGCCGAACTTCCGGAAGTACTCGAAATCGATCGCAATGCCCGCCATCTCCATCGCGGCCAGCGGCTCGATGAGCGCCAGCTCGATGTCGCGATACAAGTGCTCGAGGTGCAGGCTCGCCAGCTCGGGCCGGAGCTTCTGCTCCAATCTGATGGCGACGTCGACATCCTCACCTGCGTAGTCCTTCACACGCTCCACGCCGCATTCGGCGATCGGCTTCTGGTCCTTGCCCTTGCCGCACAGCTCCTCGAAGGTCGTGGTCCGATAATCGAAGTGCTGGAGCGCGAGCGAGTCGAGCGTGTGATCCTTGCGCCCCGGGTCGAGTACGTAGGACGCGATCATCGTGTCGAAGTCGAGACCGCGCAGCTCCACACCCGCGCGCCGCAGCACCACATGGTCATGTTTCAAGTTGTGGCCGATCTTGCGGACCCGCGGATCTTCGAGCATCGCGACGAGATGTCTCAGCGATCTCAGCGGTGGTAAATTGCCGGCTTTCGGACCGCCGAGTGCGAGCTCACCTGGACTCTGGTGCCCGAACGGCAGATAGAACGCCTCGAGCGGCTCGAACGCCACGCCGATGCCGACCAGCTCGCCGTGCATGGGATTGGTTTCCGAGTTCTCCGCATCGATGGCGATGTAGCCGAGCCTGCGCGCGCGCGCGACGAGATCGGCGACGCGCGACGTCGAATTGATCAATTCGTAGTTCGTGCCGACCGGCCTGGTTTCGGCCGGCGGCGCCGCGTACTCGCGCACCAGCGTTGTGAACTCCAGTTCGATGAACAGCTGGCGCAGCCGCGTGTGATCCGGCTCGCGCAGCTTCAGGTCGTCCAGTTCGAGCGGCACCGGCAGGTCGCACTTGATGGTGACCAGGGTTTTCGAGAGCCGGACGTCGTGCTCGTGATTCTGGAGCGCTTCGCGCGGCCGCTTGGCCTTGATCTCGTCAACGCGCGCGAGGATTTCCTCGACCGGCCCGTACTGCTCGATCAGCTGGATCGCCGTCTTGGGCCCGATGCCCGGTGCGCCCGGAATGTTGTCCGAGCTGTCGCCGATCAGCGCGAGATAGTCGATCACGTGGTGCGGCGGCACGCCCAGCCGCTCGGCCGCGTTGCGCGTGTCAATCCACTCCTCCTCGACCATCGCATTGCCGCCACGGCCGGGATTGAGCAGCGATATGCCCGGGCGGATCAGCTGATAGAAATCCTTGTCGCCCGAGATGATGACCGCCTCCAGATCCTGGTCCTGCGCGCGCAGTGCGAGCGTGCCGATCACGTCGTCGGCTTCCTGCCCGGGGATCGCAATCACCGGAATCCTGAACGCCTCGACGATCTCGTGGATGCGCGGCAGCTGCAGCTCGAGATCGCTCGGCATCTTGTTCCGGGTCGCCTTGTACTCAGGGTAGATCTCGGTGCGCTGGCTGGAGCCGGCGTCGATCACGACCGCAAGGTAGTCGGGACTGTGGTCCTCGAGCACGTTCAGGATGAAGCGGGTGAAGCCGTACGCGGCGGAGGTGTTCTCGCCCCGTGTCGTGATCAACGGCCGTTGAATCATCGCGAAGAACGCGCGGTAGATGAGCGCGTAGCCGTCGATCAGGAACAGGCGCGGTTTTGTTTTGCTCGGAACCTCGACCATCAGAACGGATGCTCCTTCAGCAGCCCGATATCGGGCAGTGCATTCAGTATTACCCAGCCGCGCGTGAAAGGAGACTCGAAGATCAGCCGGTCGCCCTGCTTGACCAGCAACGCCTTGTCCATGAGTGCGTCTACCGCACCGGCAACCGACGCGGTAGGACCGAGATTGAAAAACCGGCGCGTCTCTTCCGCATACAGCTGCGCCGGTTCTGTCGCAACCGCCCGTAGCACGTTCTGCTGCAATGCGGTCAGCTGATCCCATTGCGCGCGAATCGCGTCTTCCTCCTCGCGCACGACCTGCACGAAAGCGACGTCGACATCGGGCTGCCCCCGCTCGAGCGCGGTGTAATACGCCGCGCGCGCGAGCTGGAGCACGTCGCGGGTGCGCGCGCCGCCGAGCTCGATCGCGCGCCGGCCGATGCCGCTCGCCCGCACACCCGCTGCTGCGAGCCGCTCATCGATCCAGCGCGCCAGATGGCCGGGATCGATCGGCCCGAAATGCAGCAGCTCGAGTTGTTTGTAGAAGGCGCGGTCTTTCCCGAGCATTTGCTGGATCAAGGTCTCGCGCGAGCCGGCCAGCACGTAGCCGATGTTCTTGTGTTTCTGCATGGTCGCGCGCAAATGCCACTCCGCCTCCTCACCTCCGAACTGGTGGAGTTCCTGGAACTCGTCCAGAATCACGCCGACCACCCGCTGGCGGCTCGCGGCGAGGGCAGCCACCGCATCGAGCACCTGCGCGAGCGTCTGTCGCTGCTCGTCGATCGGCTTGGCGCGCGCGCCAGCCTCGAGCGACAGCACCGGCTGGCCGGTCGCCGGATCCATGGTCACCAACACGGCCGGCGTAATTCGCCGCGCGAAATCACCGACTACATCCTTCCAGACGCGCCCGAGTTCGCGCGTCGCGGCCAGCAGTATACGGTTGGCCACGTCTCCCACCGTCGAGCCCGTGGACAGGTCGGCGACGATCACCGCGCCACCTTTTCGGCGCACGCGCGCGGCCGCGGCTTCCAGTGCCGAAGTCTTGCCCATGCGGCGCGCGCCATAGACGAGCAGCGCCGCCTGCGGCTCCCTCAACGCACCAGCGATGCGCCGGATCTCGGCGGCCCGGCCGGTGAAATACTCGCCGCTCACGACGCCGCCAATGCGGAAGGGCGCCGACACTAGGTAGCCATTTCGCGATTCGTTGACCAACTACTCATATAGGTAGTAACCGTACTACCCGGATACCCGGGAGTCAAGCCGGGTCTGCGGCTTGCACCACTACGGACGGACCGGGAGGAGTGATGGTCATGAAAACCAACGGTAAAGAGGCAAAGAAGAGCGCCGAGGCCGTTTCCTATGACGAGTTCAAGGAATTCGAGGGCAAGAGATACACAGGGATGAAGATCGGCCGCAGCCACAAGTGGTACTACGACCAGGGCGAATGGAAGGAAAAGAAGATCACGCCCGACCTGTGGCAGATCAACTACGCGGTCACCAAGCGGCGCGCGGGCAGGGCGCCGGAAGGGTCAGGCGTTCCGGTCGGCACCGAGTACCACTGGTACCTTGTCGCGCACCAGAACGTGGAGAAGCTGAACGCGAACGATTACACGACCTCGCTGGCTGGGCTCAAGTTCAAGATCGCGCACAAGCGGGCGGGCAGCGGGCAATGGAGCGCGAGTACGGCCGCGCAGCGGCGGCGCATGATCAAGTTCCTGCGCGAAGTGATCGCGGATCTGGAGGCGCCGCCGGAGGAATCAGCTGCGCCGGCGCCGGCGCCTGCGCGGAAGGCTGCACCGCCGAAGAAGGCTCCAGCGAAGCGGGCGCGCAAGATGGCCGTGCCGAAAACAATGAAGGCTCCTGCGCGCCGGCGAAAGAAGACGGAGGCTTAGAAGAGCGCCGGTCAGCAACGATAAATCTTGCCTCTTGACGGCATGTGTCACCGTTTTCCACCAGCCCTCCTACGACCTCCGCGCCATGAACGTGCGTCAGCAAGTTTGAAGGTGCTGCATGCTGAATCGCCTGAAGAACGCAAGCTCGCGCAATGGGCGCTCGCGTATCTCGCGGGTGCATGGCTGCTGCTGCAGGTCGCACAACCCCGAGTGAACGTGGCTCTGACGTGTCTCGCAACGCACTCGCGAATGTGCCCGGGGTGCGCGTGGCCGCGCGTACGTCTTCCTTCGCGTTCAAGGGCGAAAAGGCGGACATTGCCGAGGTCGCGCAGCGGTTGAAGGTCGGCACGGTGGTGGAAGGCAGCGTGCGGCGTGCCGGGGGCCGCATCAAAGTGACCGCGCAGCTCATCAACGCCGCGAACGGTTTCCACCTGTGGTCGAATACCTACGAACGCGCTGTGCCGATGTTTTCGCGGTTCAGGAAGAGATTGCGCGTGCCATTGTGGACGCGCTGCGGCTCGAGTTGGACGACGTCGCAAAGACCATTGCCACACGCCCGCGTCATCTGCGTGCGTACGAGCTGTACCTCAAGTGACGCTACTTCTGGAGCCGGCGATCTGAAGAGGCACTACTGAAGGCCGCGGATTATTTCGAGCAGGGCTCTCATTGGCTTGTTCTTCTGCGCGCAGATGCGCGGTTCGATGGTCTGCGCGCGCATGCAGCTCATGAGAAGAATAGGGCTGCCTGGCGTTGTGGAGTGATGGGATGCTGGCCCGGCTGAAGCAACGCAAGCTTGCGCAGTGGGCGCTCGCATACCTCGCGGGCGCGTGGCCGCTGTTGCAGGTGAGTGATCTAATCGCCGACCGGTTCAGTTGGCCGAATGCCGTACTGTCATTGCCGGTGGTGTCGTCGCGTTCATGAGCGACGGCGGAAGTTCCAGTCGTGCTTCAAGGCGCCTGCGAAACTCCGATCCACTCGGCCAGGAAAGGATCCACCAGCCGATATCGGCTCTGTCCCAGTTCCGCCTCTACACGGATGACATGCGCTTCTTCGAGTGCTTCGAGCGCCGTCCGAAGGCTCGAAGCGGGGATGCGGAATGCTCTGGTCTGCTCCGCAGCCAGAACCTCGACGCCGTGCGTGCTGATGACGGCCTTGAGCGCTTTCTTCTGATTCGTCGTCAGCCGCGTCCAGAGTTGCGTGTAAGCGGGATCATCTCGGAGCACGATGCGTCGGAGCGCCTCTACCACAACTTGCAGATCGACATCCTTTCCAGGCCAAGTAGTGCACAACTCCCAAGTCGCGTGTGCGAGACGCTGCACGTTATAGGGAACCTCCTCGGCAAGATCGAGAATTGCTGCGGCTGCCTCATCCGTCAGACGCAGGCCGGTCTCCCGGAAGCGGCGCACCAGGAATTCGCTGAAATCCTCCCTCGGAACCGGACCCAGAAAGAGCCGACTCCCCAGCCGGTAAAATGGACGATTCGGATCCTCCGTCATCTGCGTCAGGAGTCGCGTGGACGATCCCGCGAAGATGTAAGCTACGTGGCGGTGACGCTGTACGACCGATCGGAGTTGCCGCTCGGCGGCGAGTCCGTGCTCGATGACGATCTGTTGGACCTCATCCAAAATAATCGCCACCTCCCTCCGTGATTCCTTTGCCAACTGCTCCACCGCATCGAGCGCGTCCGTGAGAAGCGGAACCTCCCCTTCGCTCCTTCTCTCGGCGCCCAGGGTCACATGAAAGGACTCGCCGTCGAAACTGATCTGGGGCCTGAGGCGGGTCGCGACCTTTCGAATCGTTTCCATCGCCCGTTCGGCTCCGCCTTTGAGTGACGCCGTGGCAGCCGAGAGCAGTCCTCCCGCCAGCAGGTCGAGCGTCTCGTACTTCTCCGCGTCGAGTCGAAGAACCGTGACGCCATCTCGAGCCGCGGCCTCATGGGACACGCTGAGGAGCGAGGTCTTGCCAAAGCGGCGGGGGCCGATCAGGAAGAGCTTCGCGCGATTGCGGATCGTAGCTGCAATCTCACTGAGCTCCTCCTCCCGGTCCACCAATTCCTCGCCGCTGAGTTCCCGGCCATACTCAAAGGGGTTGCGCCGCGTCATGCTGGGTTCCCGCACTTTTGGCCATAACCGGCTCTCCATGACGGCATTAATGTCACGGAATTTCCGTTACGGTTTTTCCGTTACGGATTTAACGTATAGATAACCCGCGTGGTTGTTGGCGTCAACCAGCATCACGGAGGCGGCGCGAAGTTCCGCCGTTACGTCAGGCTAGCCGCTCTACTGCACTGGACACAGCTTTCTGCCAACCCTCCTGTGACTTCCGCGGAATGATCGTGCGCCAGCACGTTTGAAGGTGTTGCATGCTGAAGCGGAGGAGCAGCGCGACTTCATCCGTAACGCGCGTCCGGCAGGAGATCAAACGGATTCCGTTCAGCGACGCGATCACTGCAAACGACATCTGCGCGCGCTCATCGCGCTGCTCGGCATTGGCTTCGTTGCCGCGTTGATCATTGCGTGGTACCACGGCGAGCGTGGCGCGCAGCGCGTGACCGGTGCGGAATTCCTGATGCTTGCCACGCTGTTTGTCATTGCCGGTGGTGTCGTCGCATTCGTGAGCGACGGCGGCAGTCGAGATAGCGAGCGCACGGCGACGACGTCGTCTGAGAAACTCGCCACCGATCAGCGCTCGATTGCGGTGCTGCCGTTCGTGAACATGAGCAACGACCCCGATAACGAGTATTTCTCCGATGGCATCACGGAAGAGTGGTCGGAAAGCTATGACCGGGAGCTGGAAGACATCTTTGCCATCCAGGACGAGATCGCTCGCGCGATTGCGGCCAGGCTGCGGGTGACACTGGCGCCGCCACAGCAAGCGTCGCTGGTCCGCACAGCTACACCAAGTCTGGAGGCGTATGAAAATTACATGCGCGGCCGATACTTCTGGAACCAGCGCAACGAAGCCGGGCTGCGCCGCTCGATCGAGTATTTCGAGCGCGCACTTCTGGCTGGGGCGGGCTTTGTTGGCCAAGGGGAGCCACGTAGAAGCTGTGCCTGCCTTCGCGGAGGCGTTGCGCCTGGGCCAGTCCGAGCTGCGCGTGCTGCCATTTCTGGCGTCGGCGTATGCGGGCGCGGACAGGCGCACGGAAGCACTGCAGGCGTTGCGCCGGATCGAGCAGCAGTTCCCCGAACGTTTCGACCTCGAGTTCGGCCTCGCGCGTGTCTACGTCGCACTCGGCCAATACGAGCAGGCCTTGCAAGCACTCGAGAAAGACATGCGTGTGAGTCGCGCCGGCCTGCACCGCTGACCCCATGTTCGACCCCCTGCGCACGCACCCGCGCTTCACGCAGTTGCTGAAGCAAGCCGGCCTTGATAATTGAGGCGGACGTCAAGGGCTCGCGCGACGGCGGCACCAGCTAGTGTCAATACGCATGTATTGACGTAGCCGGCGGCCGGGCTAGATTGAGGCGATGAACAAGAGCCAACAAATCCAGATCCGCGTCTCCGCAGAGCAGAAGCGCCGGCTCAGGAAGCTGGCGCGCGAGGCGGGAACGGACATGTCTGCCTGGGTACTCAGCCGCGTCTTGCCTGATGAGGCCGAGCGCTTTCAGGAGCTGGTGGTCGCTCTGGGATCAGCGAGAACGCGCCAATTTGCGCTGGCCGAACTGGCTGATTACCTGCGCTCGCTCCCGCCCGGCGCATTTCAGCGAGCCGTCAGCCAAGCACCACGGCCGAAGCTGGACCAAGGTACCCTGAATCACTTGGCCGCAGCGATTGAGCTGGCCGCCGCGCGGCGCGCCCAGGCGCCTCCGGCCTGGACCAGGCAGATACCCATTCCCGCCGCGCCTGAATTCGGCTCGACACTGTTCAGCTTGCAGCTCTATCTGCTGACCCGTTCGCCGGTTGCGCTGCGACGGCGCAACCTGTTCATGGATGCTTCGATTGACGACCGCGTCTAGCCGAGATGCTCACTGCGGAACGCATCCACGAGCTCTTTGGCTTGTTGAATGAACGGCTGACTGCCGCATCGGTGATCGGCGAAGTCTACCTGGTCGGTGGCGCGGTTATGACGCTTGCCTTTGCCGCGCGGCCGGCCACTAACGACGTCGATGCCATCTTTTCTCCGAAAGAAGTGATCCGGAGCCTGGCACGCGCGGTCGCGCGTGATGCGGGCATCGAGGAGCGCTGGCTGAATGATGCGGTGAAAGCATATTTGAGTGAGCGCGGCGAGTTCTCACCCTGGCTCGAGTTGAGTCACCTGAAAGTATTTGTGCCGGTGCCCGAGTATCTACTTGCCATGAAGTGCCTGGCATTCCGTTTGGGCCCCGAATTTCATGACGAAGCGGATGTGCGCTACCTGCTCCGCTACCTCAACCTGGAACGCTCAGCCGACGCACTGGCCATAGTCGAGCGGTATTATCCTGTCGACCGGATTCCGGCCAAGACCCGTTTCGCGCTAGAGGAGATCCTGGGCGCCTGAATCAGCTCGTCCAACGGTCAGGCACTGATTCAGGACTCGAACAGCTCGCTCAGCGGAATCCGCAGCCCGGGCAACACGTCTTCGCCCTCTAGAAATAATACGTTATGCGGTACGTCTCACGTGCAACCGTGCGGATGGAATCCCCGTGTCCAGAATGAGCCAGCTCCGTCGCTGGCGGGGCTCAAGTTCAAGATCGCGCACACGCGGGCGGGCAGCGAGCCATGGAGCGCGAGTACGGCCGCGCAGCGGCGGCGCATGATCAAGTTCC
>JBQTJO010000082.1:0-3622 GCA_052387015.1 Gemmatimonadota bacterium | reverse complement strand
GGGCTCCACAATTTCCTGAAAGGTCGTATTCCCTAGTGAAAGTCATCACCGTACCTGGATCGCTGGACGAGCATTCATTCGACGCCATGCTCGACGGGCTTCCCGGTGAAGCCGGTGAGCGCGTGCTGTTGGATGCGCGGCATCTGCGCTTCGCCGATCCGTTCGGCATGCTGGGGCTGCTCGCGCTCGGCGAGTTCGTCAAGCGATCCGGCGAAGTCGCGGTGCTGCAATTGCCCGACGAAGCGGATGTCGTCGGCTATATGGCGCGCATGGATTTCTTCGATCATGCGCGCGACCTGTTTGAGATTCACGGCGGCACGCGCCGCAAGCGCGCGGAAGAGGGCGGACCGTCGGACGTGCTGCTCGAGATCACCGCGGTCAACTCGCACCAGGACGTGCACGCGGTGGTCGACCGCGTGAATCGGCGCGCGATGGACATCCTGACGCGCCAGCTCAACTACCCGAAGCTCCAGGCCGGCCAGTTCAGCGTGATTCTGTCGGAAGTTTGTCAGAACATCATCGAGCACGCGGAAGCCGGCGGCTGGGTCGCGACCCAGACCTACACGTACAAGAAGCGGCTGGGCGGCAGAAAAGTCGTCATCATTGCGGTGATGGATCTCGGCATTGGCTTCAAGGCCTCGCTGACCAGCGCGCACGCGACGCGCTTCGCGGATCGCTGGCACGACGCGACCGCGCTCGAGTCCGCGTTCATGCACGGCCTGTCGCGCTTCCACGACCCCGGACGCGGGCAGGGACTGCAACAGATTCGCCGCAATGTCAACCGCTGGGGCGGCCGTTTTTCGATTCGCAGCGGCACCGCGCGCATCGCCGACGTGCCCGAGTGGGATGAAGGTTCCCCAATGGACCAGAATCTCCCATATTTACCCGGCGCACAGATTTGCATCATACTTCCCGCACGCCTGGAAACATGAATCAACCTGCGGACATCGTTCCGGTCGCGTTCAATCTGTCGACACTGGTGCAGCGCTCGGTTGCGAGTCTCTATTCGCATCTGGTGACGCGCCCGACCGGTCAGGCGCTGCGCCTCGGCATCGAGAGCCAGATCGGCGAGCTGGGCGGTTTCTGCGTGTCGGTGCTCGATTTCTCGAACGTGATCGTGCTCGACTACAGCTGCGCGGATGAAGTGGTCGCCAAGCTGATCCAGCGTTTCCAGCCCGCGGACCGGCCGTGCGACGCGTACATCATCGCGCGCGGCCTCGCCGAAGAGCATCGCGATCCGATCGAGGAAGTGCTGACGCGCCAGCGCCTGGCGCTGGTCGCCGAGATCGAAGGAGAGTTCGGCCTGTTCGGCCACGCGTCGGTCTTCGAGCGCGCCGTGTGGTCGGCGCTGCAGAAGCTGTCAGCGGCGGAAGCCGGCGAGCTGGCCAGGCACGCCGGTTGTACGGAAGTCGACGTCGCCACCGCGCTCACCGCGCTGGTCGAGCGCCGCACGGTGCTGCGTCCCGCCGGCTCGAGCCGCTTCTACTCGCTCACCGCGCTGCTGAACCGCTAATTCTCACAGCACAAGACTCGCGTTCAGGCTCGCCTACTCGCGAAGGCGCTTGAAATAAAAGTGAGCGCGCTCGCGTGCAGCCGGCCATCGGCATCGAGCTGTGCGACGACGTCGAGGCTGCGCCAGTGCAAGGTGCGACTTGCCTGCTGCGCCTGCGCCACGCCTGCGCAGGCGAGCACGACCGCGATGAAGAGAACTCTGCCAATCATGGGATTAAGCACCAGGATCTGTTGAGACATGACCGTGAATGACGGCGCGCACATTCTCCGGCGCATCTTCCAGGTTAGGCCCCGGGCGCGCTCCAGCGTCGAGCAAGAGGCGCGCGACCGCTGGATAGTCGCCTGCCTGGTTGGCGCAGTAGCGGGCGCCATGACAACACCACCCGAGGGGTGTGCTGCCGTGGACATGGTCACGCACTTCGATCAGTGCGCGAACCTTGCTATGTCGCAGCGCAGTTTCGATACATGCGGCGGATCCTTGCCAAGCCGCACAATGAAGCACCGTACCACCATCCTGCCCGGTTGCGGCCGCATCGAAGCCGATGGCCAGCATGAGGTCGACAGCCGCCTCATTGCCGGCCCAGCCAGCATCGGGCAGAACCCGCCAGTCCTCGGCGTTCATGTCATTGAGCAGCCGTGGCCACTCGCGGAGAAGCGCGGTCGCCTCTTGCACACGAGCTTGAGCACATGCAGCGATAAAGCGATCCTTCCGGCTCGCTAAACTCTGTAGAATGTCGAATGCCTCGTGTTGCTCGAACTGCGCTGCGACCTGAAGAGGGGACAAATGCTGACCGATTGTCCACGTGTAGATGTGAAAGCTGCTCGGCGGCTGCTCGCCGTAGGCACCGTGGCCGGTTCGGAGCTCGACGAGGGACGGGTCCTCCTGAAGCAACCTTCTCAACCGCTCGGTGACACCAAGCGCCGCGGCTAGAAAAATATCTACCTCAGCCCCACGCTCGACCAGGTACTCCGCCAACGCAAAGCGCCCCGAGCCTCGCTTCCGCTCGAGCATCCACTGCGCTGGGGTGCTGCGGTGGTCGATGTCTCGCGCGTCGATATCGGCGTCATCCGCGAGCAGCAGGTCAACCACCTCCCGTGAACGAGCGAAGTGTAGGGGCGTCTGCCCGTCACCACCTCGTTCGTGAACGCGCGACGGATCCTGTTTGATCATCTGCATGAGCATATCCGGCCGATCAAGCTGAGCTGCCGCGCAGGCATCGGGCACCGCACCCGCCTCGAGCAACCGTTCGGCCACGGCACCACGTGCCGAGTCCAGCGCATGAAAGCCGCCGGCCCACCAATCGCTCCGACGGTTGGGGTCGGCGCCCATGTCGAGAAGCAGGTTTATCATGTCAACATCCCCCGCCCCGGCAAAATGCACGAGCGCCGGGGAATCGAAGGGGAAAAGCGGGGCGTCGATCATCGCTCGTGCGGCCGGGTACCTCTCGAACAACGCTCGAACGGTCGTGACGTCACGCGTCTTGAACGCACAGGTGAATTCGTCTCGCACGGATGGAGGAAGGCTGCTGACAGAGCTCACGGCGCTCTTCAACGCCGCCCAGTTGCTGAAGCCGTATTCACGGGCAATCACGAACTGCGCCTCCGCCAGAGCAATCCGCTGCTTGTCCGGCAGATGCTCCCGGATCCGATCGATGGCATCGGAATCACCGGCGCGGTACGCAGCCAACAGCTCCTTGGCGAGGGTCTTCTGTTGGTCTAGAGATGGGTGGGACGGCAGAGAACGCCTGTGCGCGGACATAATGCCTCCTTCGTTTGCGGCCGGTGTCCACACGATCGGCCCGAAGAAGGTTCAGGCTATGATGTCTAGCAATCCAGGTGGGCGCAGCCCTTCCCGCGGACCGGTGGCGTCCTGCAAACGCACGCCCGCAGTATGGCACCTCATGAAAACTGGCGCAATTGTGGTTGCGGGTCCTATAGCGCGCCGCATCAACTGTTGTTAGGCACCGCGGATTCACATACTAGGTGCAACAAACCGCAGCTGGTGTCGGCCAGGGGTTGAGGTAAGCTGGCGTACCACAGAGTTTCGGACTTCTCCTCCAAGAGAAAGCCGCCACTCATGAGATATCACCAGCTCACCTCAGAAGAGCGA
>JBQTJO010000081.1:0-2940 GCA_052387015.1 Gemmatimonadota bacterium | reverse complement strand
AGCGCCGTCCCGTAGCGCCGTCCCGTAGCGCCGTCCCGGAGCGCCGTCAAGGATCATATACCCTGGATGAGGAAAAGGGCAGCCTCGCTGGTGAGCGGCTGCCCTTGACGTGTTCGGCGAACAACGTGGCTTGGGGACCACAATAGGTAGGTTGCCGACCGCGTCTACTCTGATGCGGTGCAGGTCGTGTGCCAGTGCCGCTAGGCGGTTTCCACTGCGTCGACCCCGGCCGCCGTAATTCTCACGATGCCGCTCTTGTGGTCGTCGACCTTGAGTAGCCCCTTCTCCTCCAGGTACTCGATAATGCGCCGCGCTTCGGCCGCATCGGCGCCCAGTCGCGAGCCGATGTCCAGCCCATCCACGAACTCGCTCACGCTGCCGTCGACCTCATCGTACAGCAGCCGCAGAAATTGCTGGCGCCGCTCGCGTCGCGCCCGGATCCGCTCGTCCATCCCATGATACTGTGCGCTAGTCCAACATCGGAGCAATGACCTGCGCGAAGTTGTTGCGTGCGCGGTTCAGTCTGCTCTTTACAGTACCGAGATTCACACCTGTAATCTGGGAGATCTCTTCGTAGGTCTTCCCTTCCATCTCGCGCAGCACGAATACGATGCGATGATGCTCCGGCAGCTGCTCCACGGCGCGATCGATGGTCTCCTTCAGATGGCGCTTCCGATACAGATCGTCCGGACGGTAGGTGTTGTCCTCCCACTCCAGCGGCCGGTGATCGGCTTCCCAGTTCTTCTTGATCGTCTGAAACAGCACGAGCGGATTGCGCGAGCGGTTGCGCAGCTCGTTCTTCGCCAGGTTGCCCGCAATCGTATACGCCCTGGTCGAGAACTTCTTCGACTGGTCGAAGCGGTGCAGATGGCGATACACGCGAATGAACGTCTCCTGAACCAGGTCGGCCGCGCGTTCGCGATCGCCGATCGTGCGATGGACGAAATTCAGCAGGCGGGTGCTGTACCGATCGACCAGCTCGTCGAACGCGCGCTTCTCGCCGGCCAGGAACCGGGCCACGAGACCGCTGTCATCCACGTCCGCAAAGCGAGCCGCCTGCGTCTGTTTGGGCTTCTGCTGGGTGCCGAACTTCATGATCGCTCCTGAACGAACCTATGAGGGACCGTTGGACGCTTCGGCGCGTCGTCCGGTTGTGGGAGCTGGGCTCGTGTGGCCCGAGAGGGGAGCAGGTTCCGTTCCGGCTCGGAGCCGATGCTTCACAGCCGAATAATATGCTGTAAGTCGTTGTTTTTCAGTATGTTATGTCAAACACGCGGAGCCGCCCGCGTGAGACCGTGCGTCCCTTTCCCGAGACACAGGCAGCCGAAAGGTGACCGACTTTTAGGACAGGCCCGCAATGAATCCCGCTGCGTACAAAATTGTGCACATCGTCTTCGCGTCCGTGATGCCGCCGTCGCGAATCAGCTCGAGAGCCGTGGAGAGGGACAGAGTCTCGGTCGCGAGGAACTCATCGTCATCGAGCCGACTGGTTCCGTTGGTCAGGTCGGTGGCCATGTACAGGTGGATCTGCTCGTCCGTGAAGCCCGGTGTGGTATAGATGGTCGTCAACTTCGTCATGTGGCCGGCGATCAGGCCGGTCTCCTCTTCGAGCTCGCGGCGCGCGCAGACCTCCCAAGGTTCGCCGGGGTGGTCCGGCCGGCCGGCCGGCACCTCGAGCAGATAGCCGTCGGCGGCATAGCGATACTGTCGGATCAGCAGGATCTGCGGGTTCTCGGCGGACGGGTCGCTCAGCACGGGCAGCACGGCCGACGCGCCCGAATGTCGAATCATCTCGAGCTGGCCGGTCGTGCCGTTCGGGAAGCGGACGGTGTCAATGGACAGGTCCACGATGCGGCCCTTGTGGATCGGCTGGCGTTCGATCAGGCCCGATTTGTCGTTGTTCTCAGGCATCGGCGGAGTGAACCTCGAGCGGTCCGACTTCGAGTGCGGCGATCTCGTTTTCGATCGCAGTCGCATCCCCGACAATCGTGATGGCGAGCCGGTCCGTCCTGATGTGATCGCCCGCGGCGCGGTTCGCCTCGTCGCGTGAAACCGCAAGCAGCGCGGCGCGGTGCTGTGGCATGTAATCGTCGCTCAAGCCATACACGAAGATGTCCGCCATGCGGTGTGCCATCTGCGCGGTGGTCTGCAGCTCGAGCGGCATGACGCCGGCCAGATACTCGCGGGCGGCGACGACTTCGTCTTCGGTGGCTCCGTCCTGCACCAGCCTGTGCGTTTCCGCCAGCAGCTCGGAGAGCGCTCTGGCCGTGACGTCGGTGGCGACGGCCGTCTGCACGACGAACGGACCGGCCTGTTTGCGGAAAGCGAAGCCGCTGCGCACACCGTAGGTGAAGCCGTGCTTTTCGCGCAGGCTCATGTTGAGCCGGCTGGTGAATACGCCGCCGAGCACGCCGTTCGCGATGGTCACGGCGAAGTAATCGGGCGTGCTGCGCGGCAGTCCGACATGGCCGACGCGCAGCTCGGATTGCACGGCTGCGGGTCGATGCACGAGAAACACCTGCGTCCGGTCGACCGGCGAAGCGACGTCGAAGTCGGCGGCCGAAACCGGTCGATTCCGCCAGTCCGCCAAGTGGCGCCGCGCGAGCCGCTCGACCGCATCGTGGTCGCTGTCACCGACGACGATCAGCGACGCATTGCCGGCGCTCCAGTGCTGCGCGTAGAAGCCACGCGCATCGTCGGCGTCGAGGTGGGTCACGGACGCCGCGGTGCCGCCCAAGGGCCGGGCGTAGGGCACGTCCGGCGCGAAGATGAAACGCGCGGCCATGTCGTTCGCGAGCGAGCGCGGCTCGGTCCTGCGCTGCTCCAGCTCGGACAGCATCTCGGCCTTGACGCGTTCGACTTCGGCAGCGAGGAACGCCGGCGCCGTGACGACCTCCGCAAGCAGCGCGAGCGCGGCCTCGGCCTTCGGGCTCGGCACCG
>JBQTJO010000080.1:0-12260 GCA_052387015.1 Gemmatimonadota bacterium | reverse complement strand
AGCGGTACAGCCCATCCTCTGGACCATCGCCGAATGGCGCGCGCAGCTCCAGCGTAAAAACCCGATCGCATGCGAGGCCGCCCAGCACGGTATCTGGTTGTCTGGCCAGCTGGACGACCTGCTTCCTTGATCAGTGACCGGCAGGGCAGCTTTGGTTGGCCTCCGTTTTACGAGCGCGGCAGAGTAAAGGTAAAGGTGGAGCTGCGCCGGTGTACCTTGAAATTGAGCGCGGGCCGCCTCGTCCGTGCAGGTTCCGGCTGCGCAGGATAGCGCGACCTCGCCATCGGGTGGCGTGAACTTGATCGCGTTTGGAAATCAAATTCAGCATCGAGGTCTGAGAAAAGCTTGAAGCCACCGGCTGCCGCCGTTAAAGCCGGCTCGAGTCTGCGGCACAAACGATGCCACGAACCGCGCTCATGGATGCGCCACAACTAATCGAGCGACTGAGGAATCTGGTGCTGGGAGGCCTGCACGTTGGCCAGCTCAGGCCCGGAGACCGCGTGCCGAGCATTCGCACGATCGCCCGGCAGACCAGCACGGACCACCGCGTCGTGGCACGTGCCTACGACGAGCTGGAGCAGGAGCGCCTGGTCGAAGTGCGAGGGCGATCGGGCGTTTTCGTGCCAGATCGAGCGCAGCGGCAACCGGTAGCCGGCGCGCGCAGGCAATGGGTAGTCGACGTTCTGTTCGGAGCGTGGGAGAACCGGCTCGCGCCGGTCGAAGCCGCTGCCTTGCTGCGACAATGCGCCGGCCACGAGCTCACCTGCCTGTGTCTCGAAAGCACCACCGATCATCTGGTGGCCTTCAGTTCGGAGCTGGCTTCGTGCTTCGGTCTGCGCACGATCAGCCTCAAGACAACGATCGGGAGTACCAGGGCATCCGCGTACGACGCTGATCGGATTCGATCCAGGATCAATGACGTAGACCTGGTCTGCACGACGGCATTTCATCAGTCGGAAGTGGCCGCCATCGTGGGAGATGTAAAACCTCTCGTTGTGGTTAGCGTGCACCCTGCGCTGCGCGCGGCTTTGCGTGAGAGGCTGGAGCGGCCTTTGACCGTGGTAGCCGCTGATCCGCTGTTCGCCGACCGTATCCGCGCGTTCGCCAGTGAGCTCACCCGCCAACCTGAAACCCTGGACGTTACGCTGGCGCACGAAGCCGATCTCGACGCGCTGCCCGCCGAAACACTTTACACCCGTGCCGCGCGCCGCCAGTTGGGCCTCGCCGAGTACCACCTGCTCGCCGGAGACTTGCCCTTCATCGGGCCGGATGCGGCGCGCGCGATCTGCGAGATTATGGTCGAGCTGGCGCGCACCGCGGAGTGACCGTCACCCCTTATCGCTCTTCGATCTCTTCGGCGTACCTGGCGCGCGCATCCTCGACCGTTCGCCGGCCAGTCACGATCTCATGGGCAAGGTTGAGCGCAAGGAAATTGGCGCCTTCCTTGTCGCAGCGAGCCGAAAGCACGCCCTTGGTGCGCTCCGCGATCACGCTTCCATCATACGCGGCCAGATCGTCGAATTTGTCCCACGGCTCGTGGGTTTCCACGGGCCGTTGTTGTGCCACACCAGCATGGTCGCGTTGGCTTCGTGCGGTTGGCCGTACCTGGCGATCATGTCGGTGACGGCCGCGGGGGCCGGCATGCCGATCGGGCCGGGGGACCGGGCGGAGCAACCAGCCGCAGCGCGGCCGTGATCGCGAACTCTTCAAACGCGCGTACGCGCCGGAGCACTTCCAGCTTGTACTTCGGGGGCTGCTTCATCGACTCCCAGCAGGCCGGCGCGGTAGACGCGGCGTTGCTCTTGCGCGTCATTCCCAGTCGAGCCGCGTTGGCGCGACCCAGTCGCGCAACACCGGTTGAGTGCTCAAAGGTGTAGGGCGATTTGGCGTCGATGATTTGCGCGAAGGCTTCCGCTATTTGATCCAGTCCATCTTCATTGAGCGTGCGGCGCCGGTCGCATGGCTCCAGTTGCTGGATCATGGCCGGCAACTCCGGCGAATACAGGCTGCGCCACCACGCCGCATCCTTACGCCAGCCGTCGGTCATGCTCACGAGCTGCGGATCGAACCACTGCCCGCTTCGAAGGAGGGCGACATCACAGGCGGCGTGAGCTCCCTGGCTTCGGGCAAAACTCGACGCATTGTGCGATGCGGGCGATCCGGCCCAACAGCGGAATCTGCTGCTGCCGTAATCCGGCGGGCTGCCCGCTCCATTCCAGTGCTGATCGAGGGCTCGCACGGCGTCCGCCGTCTCAGGCGAAAAACCAGGGCGCCCGGCTATATCCGCGCCACGCTCGCAGCGAACCCGGATGATCTCACGAGTGTCGAAGCGCCTGCCGGACGCGATCTCGAGAAACAGCCGCACGAGCATCAGCCAGGAAGCGCCAGGGGCTACCGACCGCCATGCATAACGTGCCCCCTCCAACGGCCGAGTCGAATCTGTGCGCTTGTGTTCACGCTCCGACGACGAAAAAAATCGGATTGCGCGAGCGTTTGTAGCAGAAAAGCCGAGGCTTTCGCACTGCTACGTGGCCAGCTCCAATCCCGCGGCGTATCGTGACTCGTAAACCTCAGAGACTTCCTTCGAGATCGCACCGAATGAGAGAAATTGCCGCGTGCAGTGACATTTTCCTGCCTGCCGGACAGATGCTGATGATCGATCGCATCTGCGAGTGCACCGCGAGGTCCATCGTGTGCGAGACCCGGTTGACCAATCATTGGGTCTTTCCTCTGCACTTTCCTGGCGATCCGATTTTTCCCGGCTCGTTCATAATCGAGGGCGCTGGACAGGCAGTGGCCGCCTGGGCGTGGGAACAGGGGATGAGGGGAGCGCCACGCTTGGTTAAGGCGGCCGCGAGGTTCAAGAGCCCGGTCAGCTGCTCCGATCAGATTCGGCTGCTCGTACTCGATTGATCCGCTGCTGCTTCGCGTTGCGGAAGTGCGAATACGAACAACGCTTGTCAGTGTTCTCGCGCATTGGGGCGAGGCGGCACTGGCCAACGGCGCAGCGAGGCGACGCGGCTCGTGAAACGTTTAGCGCGCAGGGTGCTGCGTGCGCACCTGCACGCGGGCACCGCCGTCGCCGGCCTGCACGACGCTGGGCGTGACTCGGCCGGCGACATGCGTGAGGACTTGCGTTTGCGGATCGCGCTTGTACGTGCTGATCGCCTGCAGCTCGCCGTGGATCGTCCCTTCGATCCAGACGCGCTCCCCGACATGTTGCGACAGCTCGGCGATCGGCACTTGCGGCGCGAGGAGCGCGCGGCTCAGCCGCCAACCGGTGATGGTGAAGCCGATGGAGCGCCGAATTGACCGCGTCCAGCGAAGTAGCGCCTGGCACCGTGATTTCCACACCGATGGGTTTGCCGGATGCCGCATAATCGATGAGAATGCCGTGGCCCGCCTGTTCCACGTGAACGCTCTTCGCCCCTTGCTCGGAGGCAAATGCAGATAAGCGGCAAGGGGATGTCCGGCTTCGTAGGTCACCTGAAGAAATCGCTGGCTCATGGCAATATTGGATATGCAGTGATTACGATCAGCCGTTCACGCGCGGGCCTCGGCTCCACCATAATCTCCCATCTAACTCCTCGAAACCTTGCTTCCACAATCCAGCGGCCTTCTACGAAATCCGGTCGGTAGTTCGCTGCATGCTCGAGCATCCGCCGCAGGTCGACCCCGGTGACACCCCGGTCCTCCATGCGCTCGTAGCGACGTCAACTCGAGTTCCCATTGCCACCATGCTGGCCATGTCGCCATGGCCCACGGTGGACGGCGACTCGGGGCGATACATGTCAAATTGGGATATGTGCCGGTTTAAAGTTCCTGCTCGACGCGCTGCAGGTATTTGCGGATGCGGGCGGCGTTCGTGCCGGCATCGCCTTTGCCGACGCGCGAGACCGAGCGCACGTCGATGCGACTGCCGGCATCCTCCGGCTCGATGCGCACCACCACATCATCTTTGAAGCCGAACCAGGTCGTGGTCGCGGTGGCTTCGATGCGCCGCGCTGCCGAATCCGCGGCCACGATCTCCCACCCCATATCCTGAGCCGCCTCGTGAGCAAGCCCGAACGCGAAATCTGGCGGCACGTTCAGCATCAGCGGTTTGATGTCCGGATACGCCTCCTGCTGTTCCGCCGCGACCTCGCTGCCCTCGTACTCGGCGGGATTCGGCGCATCGGCGCGCAGCGGCAGAATCGCGACGAACTCGGGCGGTCGCTCCGTATCGGTCGTGATGTCGTGGATGGCGGGCACCGCGCGCGCGCGCCGCTGCCAGCTCCACGGCACGTACACCACGGCCGCGCCGACCAGCAGCGCGATCAGCGCCGGTGCGACACTGTTCGCGCGCAGGCGCGGCACGAGCAGCACGATCACGGCGACGAGCGTCGTCGCCAATCCCACGTACGCTGCCCATTTCAGGATGATGAAGCCGGTGCGGAACGACCACCAGCCGGCGCGCACGCCCACGCCTGACAGCAGCAGCAGGGCAGCCGCGACGACCGCGAGCAAAAGTGGCAGGTATCGTTTCATGTCATGATTATGGGCCGAGCGCGCGGCGCGCGCGATGGTCACAACGTTCGTGCAACCCGCGGCAAGCTTTTGGGCGCCGTTGCCGGACTGCCGCAAGTGTTCGTCCGCGCTGTGCTGATCTGCCAGAAATCGGGGCGGGTGAATGGCAAATCGCGTAGTTCCTGTGTGGTGAGCGAGATCACTGCGGGTTGCAGGCGCCATTTGGCTGCAGGGCGTTCGAGCGCCTGCCTGTACTGCTCCACCGTGGCCCTCCACCGTGGCGACCTTACAAGTACCGCCAGATCCAAGTCGCTTTGCGGTTCATCCTCGTTACGAGCGACACTGCCGAAGAGCCAGACCGCTTCGATATGCGGGGCAAATTTGCGGGCCGCGGACTTCGCCGCCTGAAAGAACTTGCCCAGCCGATCCTGCTCTGCCGAGCACAGCTGAACGATTGGCTTGGCGAACGGGTGGCCGGTATCGAGTTGATACCGTACGCCCCGGCCGCTACCGGTGGCGATGACGAGGCGGGCCCGTTCCAGATCCTGGATCGCATTCCAGGCACCTGCGCGGCTTAGTTTCGCCTGATCGGCGATCACCGGCGCACTCAGCAGGCCGCGGAGACGCCCGCCACTGCGAGTCTGTGGGTGCAACGCGTCGGTGGCGGCGCGCCGCAGCGCCTGACGCCGAGCGGTAAATGGGATGGCCGGCCGCAATGGGCAGCGGATGGCACGGCGATCCACTTCGTCTCCAACCGGGTGGCGCCGGCCGGCGACCCGCAGCAGCGCGTTCACGAATGTCGCAGCCGGGCAAACCGCGCGCTCCATTCTGCGCGTGCCGGTGAGTGGTGGCGAGCCGACGGTTTTGGCGAACGACGTACCGCCGCAGTTCCCATTCATGCTCGGCCCGGGCGGCGAAACCTATGTCGCCTCGGAGCGCACAGGTCCGCGCGCGCAGGTGCTCTCCGTGAAGGCGGTGAACGGCAGCGTCCTGAAGACGATCACGACGAATCGCAACACGCGGCCGCTACAATTCACGGCTGACGGCCGCGGCATTGTCCTGATCGAGGCCAACACGATTGCTCCGACCCGCATCGTGTCGATCGCTGGCGGCGCGTACCGTGACATCACGAGTCCGAAGGATTACTACGACTGGGTGCTCGGCTGGAGTGCGGATGGCTCGGCGGTCTACACGTGGACCGAACCCAATGGCGAGCCGGCGCTCGCGCGCGTGCCGGTTACCGGCGGTGAGAAGGCGAGCGAGCTGCGCGTCTTCCGCTGCGCGACGTGCTGAGCCTCCGGCCCGACCTGGTCGGCGCCCTGACGAGATTGCAGGAGTTGCTTACGGACAGGACTCGGGGGCGGACGAGGGCGAGGGCGCGGGCGCGGGAGTTATGCGGGCGCGGGTCGCGCGCGCGGACCGCGGGCCGCGGGCCGCGGACCACGAGCGGGAAGGGAAGGTCTACGTCGATTTCCTCCAGAACGGGCATGGCAAGCTGCTGGCGGCGCCGTACCGCGTGCGGCCGCTGCCGGGCGCGACCGTCTCGGCGCCACTCGAGTGGAAGGAAGTCAACGGCAAGCTGGACCTCAGCTGGGCGCCGCGGCGCGTCAGTCCTACCCGACCGCGGACATCGACGAAATGATCGCCGAGATCGAGCGCGGCTATCGCGCAGACCGGCCGTGATCCTGATCGATTCCAAGGTTCCCATGTACCTGGTCGGTGCCGCGCATCCGCACAAGGGTGACGCGCAGCGCTTGCTCGAGCGCGCGATTCACAACGAGGAACGACTGGTCACTGATGCCGAAGTGCTACAGGAGATTCTGCACCGCTACACGGCCATCAGGCGGCGTGACGCCATCCAGCCGGCCTTTGACGCGCTCCTGGGTGTTGTCGACGCGGTGTTTGCCGTGGAACTGGAAGATGTGGAGCGCTCGAAAGAAATCCTGAACGGCTTTCCGCAGCTGCCGGCACGCGACGCGCTGCATGTCGCCATCATGCGGCGACACGGCGTCACCGGCATAATGACGTTCGACACCGATTTCGACGACATTCCTGGAATCACGCGCTACGAGTAGGCCGAGCGCCGCTGGCCGCCCGCGCGTCAGCCTGCAGAAATGAGCTCGTTTCCCAGTATTCGCTTCCAACAACACTGGCCGTCGTGGCCGGCCAGCTCTTGGCGCGCACGCCGGCGAGCACCATTGCGGCCAGACACACCACTGCGATGGTCGCGACCGAGAACAGCACGCTGGCAGCAATGGTCTGCGCTGCAGGCCTCGGCTTCCGCGAGCTGCTCAAGCTCAACTTGCAAGCCTTCCTGCAACTCCGTGTTGATCCGCCGAGCTACACTCCTATCGGCACTCCGGAGTGGGCGACTGGTGAAGTCCCGCCACCGCCTCGCTCCGTGCGGCTGAAAGCGCTGGAGGGCCAGCGCACCGGTCGCATCGCCTTCATACTGGATGACGTTCTCGGCAGCTCACGCGCGCTTCGAGGTATTTCACATTGTCGAAGCGAGCTTCGTACCCACGTTTGTCTCCATCGCGACCCCGGCAGATCTATACCGGGTATGACCGGCGCGAGTATGTGCCGATTGCCAGGCGATAGGAGCGATTCGAGCGATGAGAGTGATAAGAGCGAAACGTAACGCTCTCATCGCTCTCATCTCTCCTATCGCTCTCATCTCTCTTATCGGTCTCGAGGTGAGGTACTCGTTCTCCGCGCTCCGCACCGACATTCCAGGGCAAGCCGCCATTTTCCGCAGCCTTCTCGCGACCGGGGATGACAATCCGAGCTGGGAGCCGAACCTCGCTCCCGGCGTTTACACCCTGGTTGCCAGTGCCGGGCAGTATTCGACGGTGCACGGCTTTGCTGCCGTGGGTGATCAGGTTGTCATGAATGTTACCGTCACCTAACCGACTACTGCGCGAGCTCGGCGGATCCCGCCGGAATTACCAGCTGCCGCCCGTTCGGACGAATGACTGCGCTGAAGTAGTACCTGCCGTTCGGCAACGAATCGCCGAGGATTTTGCTCGCAGAAATCGTCGGCGCGGAAAACTCCTTCGTCCCGTTTGCAGCGAGCGTCACCGGCACGAGTGCCATTGTGCAACCGAACTGGCGCGCCATGTCGTACGCGAGCGCGGTGCGCGCCGCGTCCCGATACACGCGCAGCTGAACAACGCAGCCGTCCGGGAACGTGATCGTCACCGGTGAGTCCGCGCGATTCCTGATGCTGACGTTCGTCGCGACCTGGACGGGGAAGCTTTCGAGCAGCAGCGTCTCGGCGTGGTAGCTCACGTTGTCTTGAACGACGATTTGCGACGCATCCCGCGCCGGCCCGGCCGGCTCGGGCCTGCCGCACGCGGCCAGCGCGAGCAGCAGCGCGAATCCAAGAGCTTTCAATCCTTCCTCCGCATTCGAAGTTACCCGCTACTCAATACCCCGCGAGAAGCGAAAATGTCACGGCTACGCGCTATGGCCGGAGCGCGCGCAGCGCGCGATAGATCCGCACGTTCAGCAGCGCGCCGGTCAGGCCGGTATGCTCCGCCGCGACGCGCGGCTCATCCGCAACACCCAGCCGGCGCGCGAGGCCGGCATTGGTCAGGTCGCGATAGCCGAGCGACCACGCCAGCGATGGAATGTCGAGCACAGCAGCAAGATCGTCACGTTGAAGCCGCGCATGCCGTCAAAGTAGCCGACGCGCGACTCGGTCACCATGACATTTTCGGTCCCCATGTGCGATCGAGGCTCGCGGCGGTGCGCGCAGCCACACCCACGTTGCGCGCGAGCTGTGCGACATTCAGCAGTCCGCCGTGATGATGCGCCAGCATCGTCCAGAACCGGCGCAGCGTCTCCGCCGGATGCGGGGGCCGAGCTGGGGAATGTCGCGCTCCAGATACGTGCGACGATGCGGCGATGGATCGGCGTCGCATCGCGCGCGAGGAGCTATGGTTTCTGCTATGCTCTTGCTGTGGTCCGGCCCGGTTCGTCCTTTTTGCATGTCGGACCTGCTCGGGCTAGCTTGTTCCCAGGACGGCGACGCGCGAATCGGTGGGACGGCTGCCGCACGGCTCGCACGGCTCGGGAAGCCGGGCAGCAGGGTTTGCAGGTGAACGACGACTATCGAGACATGCTGGCCGCGCTCAGTCGCCGGCAGGCGCGGTTTCTCCTCGGCGGCTACAGGTCGTGACAAGGGTCGGGTGGACATCAAGGGACTGGAAGGCAACTTTAGCATGTTCTCATCCGAATAGGCTTATGGCGGTCGGTCGCAATGATCCCTGCTTTTGCGGCAGCGGCAGGAAATACAAGAAGTGCCATGGCGCAGCTGAGCGCAGACCGATCGCCTTGCCGGAAGTCGCGCGCGCGAATGTACTGAAGGCTCGCGACGTCGAACTCGGCGAGCGGCTCATCCGCTTCGCTCGAATGCGCTACGGTCCGCATTGGTTGCACGATGTTCTCGAATCGGAGGCTCTGCTCGACGCCGACGGTAGCCTCCCCGATGTCGAAATGCCGCTGGTTATTCCGTGGCTGCTGCATTTCAGGGTCAACGCCGCCGGCATGGCGCTGGCCGAAGAGTGGCGCCGGCAGCAGCAACATCGAGCATCACTGGATGATCGCCTGCTTCTGGACGCATACGACTCGGCGTGGGTGTCGCTGTGGGAAGTAGCAGAGGTCGAACCCGGCACAGGCTCGCGGCTCACCGACCTTCTCACCCGTGAGCAGCGTTTCGTTCACGACGTCAGTACGTCGAACACGCTTCAGCGCTTCGACACCGTCCTTGCGATCATACTGACCTGCGATGGCGTTTCGTTCTTTGGCGGCGCTCACGCCCAGCCGCTGCCGCCGCGCTTCGCCGAAGCTGTGGCGCGCGATGCACGCCGCATGTGCCGCGTTCGTACTCGCCCGGTCGCTGCGCAGAAACTGCGTGCTCCCGAAATGCAGCTCGAGCTCCTTGACCTCTGGAGCTACGCCGCAGAGCGCATGCGCAATCAGCCGGCGCCACGTATGCAGAACACCGATGGCGATCCGCTTCAGCTCACCCGTGATGACTTCACGCTGCTGGCGGCGCGCACCGAGGTCGCGCGCCAGCTCGCCGCAATGTCCGGCGTGCAGGAGCCGGAAGCGGAAGGTAATGACACCGTGTTCACCGTTACAAAGCGCGGCAACGCGGTTCACCGGTCGTGGGACATCACCGTCATCGGACGCATTGTTCTCACGGAGACCCGGCTGAGCGTGGAGACCAACTCCACGCGGCGCGCCGACTCGTTGCGGTCCGCGCTCGAAACCCGGTTGCAGGGACTGGTGCGGTTCCGCTTGCGCAAGGAGGAGAACACCGCCCAACTGATGGCGGCTGCCCGGGCGTCCGGTGCCACTCGAAATCGGCGGCCAGACGAAGCGATCCCGCCGGCCGCGGTGGCGGCGCTGCGGCAATTCCGGGAACAGCACATGAGGGATTGGCTCGACGAGGCCATCCCGGCGCTGGACGGGCTTACGCCGCGCGAGGCGGCGCGGCTGCCCCGTGCGCGGCCGAAGCTGGAGCTGCTTCTGAAAGAATTCGACCAGAGTGAAACGCGCTTGCCGGCGCAGCAGCGTATTGATCTGCGCTGGCTTCGTGAGGCGCTCGGCTTCACATAACCTCGGTGATTTGCGCCAGCATTCGGCCCATAGCCAGCATCATCGCCTGACGGATCTCGTGGTCACGCGGGCGGGTCGAGCAAGGGATTACGCACTCGCAACTCTGGAAACCAGGTGAAATCGCGGTCCGCGCTCCACAGCTCGGCCACGCGATAGTGCAAACACAGCGCGGCGACCCGCGCGTCGTACACTTTCGCACCAGTCACACGGCTCGAAAGAAGCAGCTCACGCAGCCTCTCCCAGTAGCCCTCGCTTTCGGCAATGATCACCAGCGAGGGCGACTCACGCCAGGCATCCAACTGATCGACCGCACGCTCGAGCGGCGTTGCCGGCTGATAAATCCTGGGGTGCGTTACGATGGCCAGGAACTCGTGCAGGCAAGGTGCCGGAATCGCCCACGGCGCACGGCTCTCCGCCAACTGCGCGACGGACCGAAACGCCGCCTCGTGCCATGCTGATTCCTCGCGATGCGCGTATACCAGAATATTCGTGTCAACCGCGTTCACGCGCCGACGTCGCCGTAAATCAGCTCACGCACCGACTCCCAGTCCCGCGCTTCTACGCTCTTGCCTGTGCCTTTGAAGCTCGCGCGACGCAGTCGAAACTGCTGCGGCGCCGCATCCTCGCGCAGCACTCGACGCAGCCCCTCCTCGACCAGCGCGCGCAGCGTCAGGCCGCGTGCTCGCGCGCTGCGTTTCGCGGCTTTCAGCAGGGCATCAGATATCTCGATGGTAGTTTTCATATGGGTAACCATATCTGACAACCCATATGGCTGTCAAGCGGATGCCCGCCAGCATGAGCAGCTCGATGCCGCTAACCCGCTGCTGGCCTTTTTCGCCGTGGTACCAGGCAACCACCAGCGTCGCGAAAAAACCGGCGCCCCGTGCCATCGTGATGGCACGTGTGGCCACCCGTGACCACTCGAACTGATCCGCGAGCGGAGAGCGCGCCGTGGCGTTTGCCCTCCTGCAATGGCTGGAGTACAGTATCCGCGCTGCAAATCGAATTTCGTAGTTGGTTCACCTACGCCTGGGCTCGCATGATGAAACGCACCACGTATCTGGCCGCCGCACTTCTCTTTGCGACGACGCCTCTGCAGTCCCAGGTGCCCGCGCCTTCCCGGTACGCGCCACCGCCCGCCTGGCAGCAGTACGCGCGCGCTACGCTCGCGCAGCTGATCGAAATCAACACCACCGACAGCTCCGGCAACACGACCATTGCCGCCGAAGCCATGGCGAAGCGGCTGCTGGACGCCGGCTTTCCCGCGGCGGATGTGCAGGTGCTCGGGCCGGTGCCGCGCAAGGGCAACCTGGTCGCGCGGCTGCGCAGCACGCGGCCGCGCATGAAGCCGCTGCTGCTGATGGCGCATCTCGATGTAGTGGTAGCCAAGCGCGAGGACTGGTCGTTCGACCCGTTCGTGTTCCGCGAGCAGGACGGCTACTTTTACGGCCGCGGCACGAGCGACGACAAGGGCATGGCGGCCATCCTGACCACCACGCTGGTGCGCATGAAGCAGGAGGGCATCGATCCGAAGCGCGACATCATTCTCATCCTGACGGCCGATGAAGAAGGCGGCGCTTACAACGGCGTCGACTGGCTGCTCACCCATCATCGCGAGCTGGTGGACGCCGCGTTCGGTATCAATGAGGGCGGCGACGGGCAGATCGACAATGGCAGGCGCACCTTCAATGAAGTGCAGGCGAGCGAGAAGGTTTTTCTCAGCTTTCACCTCGAGGCGACCAATCCGGGGGGCCACAGCTCACGCCCGGTCAGGGACAATGCCATCTACGATATCGCTGACGCGCTGATGCGCGTTGCGAAGCACGAATTTCCGTTGCAGCCGAGCGAGATTACGCGCGGCTACTTTCGCAGGCTGCTCGAGACCGAGCTGGACGACGCGACCATGGCGCGTCTGAGCCGGCAGTCGCCCTACTACAATGCGCTGCTGCGCACGACGTGTGTCGCCACCATGCTCGAGGGCGGCCATGCCGAGAACGCACTGCCGCAGATGGCGCGCGCAACCGTGAACTGCCGGCTGCTGCCGGGCGAGCAGCCCGAAGCAGTGCACGCGACGCTGACGCGCGTCGTCGCCAACGACAAGGTGAAGATCACGCCGATCGCGCCTG
>JBQTJO010000079.1:0-3292 GCA_052387015.1 Gemmatimonadota bacterium | reverse complement strand
CGTCGCAAACCGCTATTCCGCTGCTCGTCCAGCCGGTGAATGATAGCAATCAATCACGGGGAGGCGCGCCTTGCTCACATTCGATCACGAGAAGCTCGATGTTTGGAAACTGTCGCTCGATTTTCTCGCGTTCGCGGATATCCTCGCCGCCCAGCTTTCCGGAACAAGGTATTACATCGCCGATCAGCTCCGCCGCGCTGCGCTGTCGATCTGCCTCAACACCGCAGAAGGCGCGGCGGAGTTCAGCAAGCCTGAAAAGCGGAGATTTTACCGAATCGCACGCAGATCAGCAGTCGAATGCGTTGCCATCATTCGCTGCTGTCAGCGCCTGAAAATCCCCCTGCCGCACGACACGGAAGAGCACATCGCGATTCTGGATCGCATCATTGCAATGCTGACGGTCCTTTCCAAGCCAGGCACGAAAAAAATGCCCACATGAAATGAGTTCGTGCCCGCCTCCGCCTCCGCTTCCGCCTCCGCCTCCGCCTCCGCTAGCGCAGATATTTGCGGAACCACGCGACCGTCATCGGCCACGCCTGCCGCGCCGCTTCGAGATTGGCGCCGCCCTGCCCGTTCTGCTGGCGCAGAAAACCGTGCCCCGCACCTTCGAAGCGATGATGCTCGTACGTGAACCCCACCGCCTCTGCAGCTGAATCCGCGCGCGCGATCGTCGCATTGACACGCTCGTCCTCTCCGGCGTACAGCCCGAGCACCGGCGCCTCCACCCGCGCGTAATCGCCGGGCTGCGGCGTCGTGCCGTAATACGAGACCACGGCGTTCACGTCCGGGTAGTGGACCGCGTGCGCGAAGACCGCGCCGCCGCCCCAGCAGTAGCCGACGACGCCGTACTTCTTCACGGCTGCCGGCAAATTCATCGCGTATTCCGCCACCGCGCGAATCTGCGGCTGGTACTCCGCCGGCCGGATCTGGCGAATGCGTGCGACCGCGGAATCCGGGTTCGGCTCGCCGGCCGCGGTGTTCGGGATGTCGAAGCGCGTGAGCAAGTCTGGCGCGATCGCGATGAAGCCGTCGGCCGCGAGCTGATCCGCAACCGAACGGATCCAGTTCGACACACCGAAAATCTCGTGAATGACCACCACCACCGGTGCCTTCGTGCTGCGCTCCGGATAGACGATCCACGCTCGCACACTGTCGCTAGGACCGGTCTTCACCATGACCCATTCACCATGCCGCGGTGACGCGGCCAACCGCTCCTGCGCCCCCGCGCTGCCCGGCGGAATATTCGCGCTATCCGTCTGCTGTGCGTTCGAGTACGCCAGGACGCCTAGCAGAAGTCCGGTTGTCAACACAATGGATCTCAAATGCACCTCGCCTTTTTCTCTATCGCAAAGGTCTCAAAGGCCGCAGAGGATCGTAATCTCAAATCAAGCGCACCTTTGTGAAAATTTGTGAACTTTGCGTGAAAATTACCCGATGAGCTAGTGTCCCACTAGCGACGGGGATTCACCTCACACTTAGTCCGCAAAGTACGCGAAGGATTGTTGCTGTCGATGACCCGCTTGATGCCATCGCGCATGGAGGCTGCGCCGAAATTCAGAATCAGGCCCAGGCTGCACTCGAGCAGTCTCATGTACGTCAATGTCTGCCGTATTTCAGCCGGCCCGATGTCTCGCCGAGCTTTCACCTCCACCACGAGCTTGCGTTCGATCACCAGATCGGCATGGAAGCCCTGGTCGAATACCATGCCATCAAATGTGAACGGCATCGACTTCTGGCGTTCGACCAGCAGGCCCCCCCGTGTCAGGTCGGCGGCCAGAACGGGTTCGTAAACGGATTCGTACAGCCCTGGACCCAAGGCAGTATGGATCCTGAGCGCCGAGCCGATCACCACGTGAGACAACTGATCCACGTCCATTCTTCACGCTCCTGCCTTGTGAACTTTGCGTGAAAAATGACCGCAAGGAGCCGGGCAGAAGGATAGGAAAAGGGATGCCGTCCACAGCAGGAGACGGGCGAACGCCGAAAAAAGCGACACATTCCCCCTTAAAACCCCGCCAGACCCGGCAGTTTCGCTGGCACTGGCCTTGCCCTGTTGTCTGCCAGTCCAATTCCAGGAGGAGAAGGAATGAACAAGGCAATGCGTGCGACCGCCGGCGTGCTGGCCATAGCAGTCACGCTGCCGGCCTGCTCGAGTCTGAGCAGGACCCAGAAGGGCGCGGTCATCGGCGCGGCCGGCGGCGGCGCGATCGGCGCGGTCATCGGCAAGAAGGTCGGCTCGACGGCCAAGGGCGCCATCATCGGCGCTGCGGTCGGCGGCGCTGCGGGCGCCATTATCGGCGCGCGCATGGACAAGCAGGCCGAAGAGCTGGCGATGGAGATTCCCGGCGCGCGTGTGGAGCGAGTCGGCGAAGGAATCGTCGTCACGTTCGATTCGGGTCTGCTGTTCGCGTACGACTCGGATGCGATCCAGGGCGCGGCGCGCGAGAACCTGACCAACCTCGCCGAGAGCCTGGAGGAATACGACGACACGGACGTGCTGATCGTCGGTCACACCGATGCAACCGGATCGGACAGCTACAACCAGGGACTGTCGGAGCGTCGTGCCGCTTCGGCCGCGCGCTATCTGGTCTCGCGCGGCGTCGAGAACACGCGTATTCGTACGGCGGGCCGCGGCGAGATCGAGCCGATCGAAACGAACGCATCGGCTGAGGGCCGCGCCCAGAACCGTCGCGTCGAGGTGGTCATTGTCGCGGGCGAGGAGCTGAAGCGCGAAGTAGCGAACCGGTAGACTCGAAACAACGTTCACAGAACGGGGCCGCTGTCGGAAGATGGCGGCCCCTCGTATTTTCGGCGGCCATGCGCCCATTCATGACCGCTGCCTTCGTGCTGTCCTTCTGCGCGGCGTCATCCGCTCAGACGATCGAGCGTACCTATGGCGACGTCGCGGAGCGTCTGATTCGCGCCGCAACCCGCGATTCATCGGCGTACAATCGCATCGCGGAGCTGACGGACCGCTTCGGGCCGCGCCTGAGCGGCAGCGAGAATCTCGAGCGAGCCATCGACTGGATGATCGTGCATATTCAGCGCGACGGTCTGGAGAACGCGCACGGCGAGCCGGTCATGGTTCCGCACTGGGTGCGCGGTCGCGAATCCATCGAGATGGTGGCGCCTCGGCCCGCGCGACTGGCGATGCTCGGGCTGGGGGGCAGCATCGGCACGCCGCCGGCAGGGATCACGGCGCAAGTGCTGGTCGTTGCCAGTTTTGACGAGCTGGCCCGGCGCGCCGCGGAGGCGCGCGGCCGGATCGTTCTGTTCAACGTGCCGTTCACGA
>JBQTJO010000078.1:0-18916 GCA_052387015.1 Gemmatimonadota bacterium | reverse complement strand
ACAAGCAGATCGTACTGCACTGCCAGGGCGGCGGCCGCGCCGCGATTGCGGCCAGCCTTCTGAAGGCGGGCGGACTCGATGCCGCCAACGTGCGCGGCGGTTACGACGAGTGGTCGAAGTCAGGCCGGCCGGTCGAGCGCGGAACGAGCGCGGAGGCGATCGCCTAGCGCGGCGCATGCGCGCAGCGTGAGATCGATGTAGAGCGCGAGGTGCGCGGCGGCCATGCGCTCGGCCGTAAAGGTCAAAGCGCGCTGCAGCGCGCGCGCGCCGAGATCGCAGCGTGCATCCACGTCGTTGATCAGCGCCACCAGCGCAGCGCGCAGGGCTTCCGGGTCCTGCGGGTCCGTGAACACCGCGACGCCATCCCACCATTCCCGCAGCTGAGGTGCGTCCGCCAGTACCAGCGCGCAACTGCTGAGCGCCGCGTCCAGCGCGGCATACGGCGCGGCGGGAGCCGGCACCGGTTGCATGAACACGCTGGCCCGCCCGAGCACCGACGCCGCATCGATCGACGCCAGCTCCCCGAGAAAATGCGTGTTCGCAAATGACGCTGGTGCGGACCACGACAGCGTGCGGCCGATCACGAAGACCGGCCAGCTGATGCGCGCCGCAACCTGGGCGACCGCCGAAACCGTGGCCGGCTCACTGCTGTCGCTGGTTGCGACGATCATCGGCTCCTTGCCGCGCTGCGCGAAATGCGCTCCCGCGCGGCCGACCGGAATCACGGAAACGTTGCGCGCGGCAACCGCGCATGTGCGCTGGATGGCCAGCGCATCACCATGCGAGGGCGCGACCAGCGCGGCGGCGGAGGCAATCGTCGCGGCCGCGCGTTGCAGCGCGACCGGATCGTCGTGGGGCGGCCGCAACGCCGTGACCACGGGCGGTGCAGGCCACGGCAGTGCGCCATAAGAGAGCTCGTTGAGGTGAACCACGTCAACGTCGTGGCGCTGCGCCAGCTCCAGCAGCCATTCGCTGGCGCGCTCGATCTCCCGCTCATCGGCGTTCGCCCAACCGCACTGGTACGTGCTTTCGAAAGGTTCGACATTGCGCAGTGAGCGCAGCTCCGCACGGGCGTGCTCGCCGAGCGGCGCGCCCAGTGCGGCCAACACGAGCTGCACGCCATCGCGCTCGATGCCGCGTGCCAGCTCGATCACGTAGGTCCAGACCGGCGCGTCGGCGTAGGCCGTGATCAGGACCTTCATGCGCGCGCAGCTTTCCGCTTGCGCGCGCCGCGTTTGGGGGCGGCCGCCTTGCGCGCGCGTTTGCGCGGTGTTCGTTCGCCGCCCTGAAGACTGCGGCGCAGCACTTCGACCAGGTCGATGACATCGGCCTCCGGAGCTTCTTCTTCCGCGCCCTCCGCCGGCAGCTCGTAGACGTCTTCGTCCTTTCGCTCCTTCTTCTTCACGAGCCTGACCAGCTGGTCGGCGTATTCGTCCTCGAGCTCGGACGCCGCGACCTTCGCGGTCGCGTGCGACTTGATCAGCTTCGTCATACGCGTGACCTCCGCCTTCTTTACCTTGGGCCTGGTTTTCGGCAGACCGACGGCGCTGGCGTCGCGCAGCTCGTCCGCAAAGCGCAGCGTGTCCGCGCGCAGGACGCCGTGCTCGGCGGTGATCGCGACCAGGTATTCCTTGCCGCGCATGACGAAGCTCGCGATGCCCGCCCGCCGGTTTTCCTCGAGTGACGCGGCCAGCAGGCGATAGGCCTGGGTCGATTCGCCGGCCGGTGTCAGGAAATACGGCCGCTCGAAGTAGACGGGATCGAGCTCGTTCGCGTCGACGAACCGGCGCAGATCGATGTCGCGCGATTTGCGAGGCTCCAGCGCTGCCAGCTCGTCCTCGGTGATGACGACGTACTCGTCCTTCTCGAACTCGTAGCCGCGCACGATCTCGTCGCCAGCGACTTCCTTTTCGTGTTTCGGGCAGTAGAAGCGGCGGGCGAGCGGCGTGCCGTCATCGCTCAGCATGCGCAGCGCGACGCCGTGCGAGCGCGCGCCCGAGAAGAGGTTCACGGGAATGCTGACCAGGCCGAACGTGATCGTGCCGGACCAGAAGGCGCGGGCTCGAAGAGCATCATCCCGATCAGGCACGCTTGCGCTCCTTTTCAACGCTCTGCAGGCTGGCGGTCAGCACATCGGCGAGATCCTTCCGGGTCTCGCGTTTCGGCCGCAGCTTTTTCACCTTCGGCGCGCGACCCTTCGCCTTGGCTTCGATGAAGTCGCGCAGCCGCTCGCGATACTCATCGTGGAATTCTTCGGGCCGCCATTCCCCTTCCAGCGCACCGATCAGCTGCTCCGCGAGCGTGAGCTCCTTCTTCTCGATCGCGCGGCCGCCCGGTGCCTCGAGCGACGACGCCTCGACCACCTCGCCCGCATGGCGCAGCGTGACCAGCGTCAGATAACCGTCCTCCGGCACCAGCGCGCCGACGTACCGCTTCTTGCGCATCACCCAGCGCGCGATGCCGATGCGCTCCTCCTGCTCGAGCGCGGCCGCGAGTGCGTAGTAGGCGTCCTTGTCTTCGTCGGGCGCGAGCCAGTATGGCCGGTCGTACCAGCCGTGCGAAAGCGCGTCGCGCGGGACGAAGCGCGTGATCTCGATGTCGCGTGAGGACTCGGGCTCCAGCTCGTCCAGCTCCTCCTCGTCGAGCATGACGACGATGCCGCCATCCTCGATGAAGCCGCGCCGGACCTCCTTCGATTCGACCACGTCGCCGGTCTCCGGGTTTACCATGTGCTGGCGCAGCGGCTGTTTGTCCGTCTTGTGCAGCAGCCGGAAGTGCACCGACCGGTCCTGCACCGCCGAGTACATTTTGACCGGCAGCTCCGTGCGGCCGATCCTGACCGTTCCTTTCCACAGCGCGCGTGCGGCCATACGCATCGACATGTTGCAAGCGGCGTGCTCCGCCGCCCGATGGGGCACGATGGTTGCGGCAGTCCGCGCCTGTGAAGCTCGCGATTTTCGGCCTCGCCATCAGCTCGTCCTGGGGCAACGGGCACGCAACCATCTGGCGTGGTCTCTGCCGCGCGCTGACGCAGCGCGGCCATCAGGTGAGCTTCTTCGAGCGGGACGTTCCCTACTACGCGCGTCACCGCGACGTGCACGAGCTGGAGCGCGGCCGTCTCGTGTTGTACGATCAGTGGCCGAACGTGCGGGAGCTGGCCGAGCGCACGGTGCGTGGGTGCGACGTCGCGATCGTCACCTCCTACTGTCCCGATGCAGTCGACGCCGCGCAGCTCGTGCTCGCGTGCGCAGCACGCCGCGTTTTCTACGATCTCGATAGCGGCGTCACGCTGCACAATCTGGAGAACGGCGCGCCCGTGCCGTACGTCGGGCCGAACGGTCTGGCAGATTTCGACCTGGTGCTCAGCTACACCGGTGGCGACGCGCTGAGCGGCCTGCGCGACCGGCTCGGCGCACGCGCGGTCGTGCCGCTCTACGGCAGCGTCGAGCCCGATGCGCACGTGCCGATGCCTGCGATCGACGCGTATCGCTCGGATCTCTGCTATCTCGCCACGCACGCCGACGACCGGCACCAGAGTGTACTGGAGCTGTTCGTCGAGCCGGCGCGCCGGCTCGCGCGTCACAGGTTCCTGCTCGCCGGACCGCAGTACCCCGATGATTTTCCGTGGCAGCCGAACGTTTTCTACATCGAGCACGTACCGCCCGGGCTGCACCCGCTCTTCTACTGCTCATCCCGTTTCACGCTGAACCTGACGCGCCGCGCGATGGCGCAATACGGCTTCTGTCCGTCCGGCCGCCTGTTCGAGGCGGCGGCCGCGGGCGTGCCGATCCTGACGGACTACTGGAAGGGACTCGAGGCTTTCTTCGAGCCGAATGCGGAAGTCATCGTCGTCGAATCAACCAACGACGTGATCCGCGCGCTCGAGATGCCGGAGCCCGAGCGCCTCGCGCTCACGCGCAGAGCGCGCGAGCGGGTGCTGGACGAACACACGGCCGCGCACCGCGCGCGCGAGCTGGAACGCATCCTGGAGCTTTGATCATGTGGGGCATCATCCCGGCGGCCGGCTCGGGCACACGCATTCAGCCGCTCGCCTTCTCGAAGGAGCTGCTGCCGGTCGGCAGCCGTCTCGAGCAGGGCATCGAGCGGCCGCGCGCGGTGAGTGAATATCTGGTGGAGCGCATGCTGCACGCAGGCGCGTCCCACATCTGCTTCATCATTTCGGCCGGCAAGTCCGACATTCTCGAGTATTATGGCGCGCGCATCCAGGGCGCGGCAGTTTGCTACGTGGTGCAGCAGCGGCCGCGTGGGCTTTGTGACGCGCTGTTCGCGGCCCTGCCTTTCCTGCCCGAAGACGACGACGTGCTGATCGGGTTGCCGGATACCGTCTGGTTCCCGGAAAACGGACTCGCCCAGCTGCCGGGCGGCGAGCTGTCCTTCCTGCTCTTTCCGGTGGACCGCCCCGAGTTCTTCGATGCGGTCGTGACCGATGAGAGCGGACAGGTGCTGCGCATCGAGGTGAAGGAGCCGGCACCGAGCACGAACTGGATCTGGGGCGCGTTCCGCATGCCCGCCCGCACGCTGCGCGACCTGCACCGGCTCTGGCTCGAGCGGCAGCGGCGGGACGAGTACATCGGCTCGCTGGTCAACGCCTGGCTCGGGTTCGGCAACCGGGCGTCAGGGATCCCGGCGGGCGATTCGTATGTAGATACAGGGACGCTGCATGGATACCGTGAGGCGATACAGTTGCTGAGCGAGCGCTCTGCCGCTGCGGTCTGACCCGCTCAGATCACAATTCAAGCCCTTCGGAGATCAATGATGAAATCAGTGCGTGGTCTGCTCGCCGCGCTTCTGCTGATCGGCGCGAGCGTGCCGGTCGGCGCGCAGACGATTGCGGGCGGATCGGTCGCTGCTCAGGCGGGCTTCGGCGGGGCGCTCGCGGTCGGTAATCACGGCGAGCTGCTGGTCGGCGAATCCGAGAACGAGACGAAACCCGGCGCCGTATACGTTTACCGCAAGGTGAACGGCAATTGGAACGAAGTCGCGGCCATTACCGGGTCCGGTGCGGAGGCGGGCGACGGCTTCGGTCGTGCCATCGCAGTGAGCGGTGATCTGATGCTGGTCAGTGCCGGGCGTGGCAGGGTGCCAGGCGGCACCGCATACGTCTTTCAACGGGATGCACGCGGCGGCTGGCACGAGGTTGCGAAGCTCACGAGCCCGGAACCGGCGAGCGGCGGCTTCGGCTCGGAGATCGCGCTTTCGAACGGTCTCGCCGTAATCGGCGCGCCGCTCACCGCGAAGCGGGCCGGCGCGGTCTACGTCTACCGCCGCAACGGCAACAACTGGTCGCACGAAGTGACGCTGGTCAGCCCGGAGGCGAAAGAGCAGCTGCTCTTCGGCGCGGGCGTCGCCATTCACGGCAGCTCGATCCTGGTCGGCGAGCCCGGCTACAACGAGCGGACCGGCACGGTGCACGTGTTCACGCGCGCTGGCGCGGAGTGGCAGGCGTCGAGCAAACTGACGGCCAACGGGCTGCAGAAGAACGACCACTATGGCGCGCCGATCGTCGCGGGCGCGGAGCGCGTGCTGGTGGGCGCGACCGGTTTTGCGAGCGCGTCGGGCGCCGTCTTCTCGTTCATACCGGATGCGCAGTCCGGCTGGAAGGAAGCCGGGCGGCTGCTCGCGTACGACGGGCGGACGGCCGACCAGTTCGGCAGCGCGATCGCTTTCGACGGCGACAACTACTTTATTGGCGCGCCGCGCGCGAACGGCATGCGTGGCGCCGCCTATCACATCTGGCGCAGTGCGGCCGACAGTACGTTGACGGGCGCGGAGCGTCTGAGCGCGGGCGAGCTGGAGGGGCGTGCGTTCTTCGGCGGCGCGCTCGCAACCCGGGGCAACGTGGCGGCCGCGAGCATCGCGAATGCCGATTTCGGCCTGGGCGCGGTCGCGATCTACGAGTTCGATGGTGAGAAGTGGAGTTTGGCGACAATGCTGCGCGGGACCGATGAGCGCCTGCCGAGTATCGCGACCGGCCGGAAGGCCTGCACTAACGGCAAGGCCGCGCAGTTCGACTGCAAGGACGTGGAGCTGCTCTCTTACCTCTCGGTGCCGGACATCGGCGGCGGGCGCGGCGTCCAGCTCAACGACATCTGGGGCTGGACCGATCCGCAGACCGGCAAGGAATGGGCGCTGGTCGGGCGCATGGATGGCACATCTTTCGTCGACATCAGCAATCCCGAGAAGCCGGTCTACGTGGCCAACCTGCCGTTGACGAAGGGCGCCAACCCGGCGACCTGGCGTGACATCAAGGTCTATCGCGATCACGCCTACATCGTGGCGGACGGCGCGGGCGCGCACGGCATGCAGGTGTTCGATCTCACGCGCCTGCGCAACGCGCGGCAGGCGCCGGTCACGCTCGAGCCGGACTACACGTATCGGCGCATCAACAGCTCGCATAACATTGTCATCAACGAGGAGACCGGCTTTGCGTATGCGGCCGGCGCGAGCTCCGGCGGTGAAACCTGCGGCGGTGGCCTGCACATGATCTCGCTGAAGGATCCGAAACAGCCGCAGTTCGCGGGTTGCTTCGCGGATCCGCAGACCGGCCGCGCCAACACGGGCTATTCGCACGACGCGCAGTGCGTCGTCTATCGCGGCCCCGACGAGCAGTACAAGGGACGCGAAATCTGCCTGGGCTCGAACGAGACGATGCTGAGTATCGCGGATGTGACCGACAAGCAGAACCCGAAGGCGATCTCGCGCGCCAGCTATCCGAATGCCGGCTACTCGCACCAGGGCTGGCTGGATGAGGAGCATCGCTACTTCTACATGGATGACGAGCTGGATGAGCTGGCCGGCACGACGCCGCGCACGCGCACCATCATCTGGGATCTCACTGATCTGGACGATCCGCAGGTGGCGACCATGTTCCTGAGTCCGACCGCCGCGTCCGACCACAACCTCTTCATCAAGGGCGACACGATGTACCAGTCGCACTATCTGTCGGGTGTGCGCATCGTTGATATCACGAACCGCGAGGCGCCGGTCGAGGTCGGCTACTTCGATACCGTGCCGTACGGCGAGAACAAGCCGGGCTTCGGCGGCTCGTGGAGCAACTATCCATTCTTCAAGAGCGGCGCGATCATCGCGACCAGCATGAACGAGGGGCTGTTCGTGCTCAAGAAGAAAGAACCGAAACCGGTGCTGTAGGAAGCATGGGAGCATGGGAACATGGGAACATGAGTAGACGGCTTCTGGCGCTGGCGTTCGTGTTAGTGTCGGCGTGCGCGGGAGCGCAGGTGCGGGGCCCCGCCTCCGCCTCCGCCTCCGCCTCCGCCTCCGCACCCGCCTCCGCACCCGCCTCCGCCTCCGCACCCGCCTCCGCCTCCGCCTCCGCCTCCGCCTCCGCCTCCGCACCCGCCTCCGCCTCCGCCTCCGATATCCTGTACGTCTGCAATCAGTCGGACGCGACGGTCACGCTCATCGACCCGCGCACGAACGAGATCATCCGGACCGTAGATCTGCAGGCGCTGGGCTTCTCGGCCAACGCGAAGCCGCATCACATCGCGGTCGAGCCGGACGGCTCGTTCTGGTACGTCACGCTGATCGGCGAGAACCGCATCGTGAAGATCGACCGCAACGACCGCGTGGCCGGCCAGGCGACGTTCGAGACGCCCGGCATGATGGCGCTGCATCCGGCCACGGGCATGTTGTATGTCGGGCGCTCCATGACGGCGGTGAATCCGCCCAGGCGCATCGGCGCGGTGCGGCGCTCCGACATGAGGATCGAGGAGATCGCTGTGCTCTTCCCGCGCCCGCACGCCATGGCGCTGGACGCGAGTGACAACACCGTGTATACCGGCAGCCTGGCCGTGAATCAGATGGCGGCGATCGATGCGGCGACCGAGCGAGTCGAGATCACGACCGTCGGTGGGCCGGCGCACTCGCTCATGCAATTCGCGATCTCGCCGGACGGCAGAACTCTCGCCGCTTCCGGCGAATTGAGCGGGCAGCTCCTGCTGTTCGACATCACGGACCGCATGCAGCCGAAATTCCTGCGCTCGTGGAAAGTCGCGGCTCAGCCGTTCGATCCGGTCTTCACGCGCGACGGCCGCTACATCGTGGTCGGCAACAAGGCCGCGAACGCGATCTCCATCATCGACACGCGCGACTACGATGTGAAGGTGCTGCGCGGCGCGGGCATCGTGCAGCCGCACGGCACCGCGGTCTCGAACGACGGGCGCTGGATCTACGTCTCGAACAACAACCTGAACCAGCCGGCGGGCGCGCACGCGATGCATCGAGCGGAGGCGGGAGCGGAGGCGGGAGCGGGAGCCGCGCCGGCACCGGCGGGACCGGGCACCGTGGTTGTGATCGACGCGAAATCGTTGGAGGTCGCCAAGGTGATCGAGGTCGGGCACAACGCGAGCGGCATTGCCGTGCGCACGACTCGCTAGATGAAGCGATCGGCACTGCTCGGCGTGCTGCTGGCCGCATGTGCGTCCGCCTCGTCTCCGCAGCCCGCCTCCGCACCCGCCTCCGCCTCCGCCTCCGCCGACTTTGTCCGCGCCATCACGCCTTTCCCGGTACTCGACGAACAGGGCCGCGCATACACGCACAGCTTGATCGGCGGCTTCGACGTGCCGCGCCCGCAGTTTATCGACATCGACGGCGACCGCGATCTCGACCTCTTCGTGCAGGAGCGCTCGAACGAGCTGATGTTCTTCGAGAACACCGGCACGCCGGGGCGGGCGCGTTTCGAGTGGCGCACCGATCGCTATCACAACCTCGCGATCGGCGAGTGGAACCGCTTCGTCGATCTCGATCGCGATGGCGACTTCGATCTGCTCGCGGAGGAGCCGTTCAGCTATATCGGCTACTATCGAAACGAAGGAACCGCGCAGCAGCCGATTTTCAAACTGGCCGCCGACTCGCTGCGCGACGATGCGGGCCGCCCGATCTTCGCGGACCGCCAGAACATTCCGAATCTCACCGATATCGATTGCGACGGCAGTCTCGACCTGTTTCTCGGCCGTGTCGAAGGCACCCTGACCCGCTTCGAGGCGGTCGCTGCAACATTGCCTGTGCCGCGCTTCCGCTTCATCACCGATCGTTTCGAGGGCATCGAGATCATTGGACAGATCGGATCCGCGCGCCACGGCGCGAGCACCATGTACTGGGCGGATTACGATGACGACGGCGATGCCGATCTCTTCTGGGGCGACTTCTTCGAGCCCGGCGTGCTCCTGATCCGCAACGTGGGCGCCAGCTGCCAGACGCCCAATCTGCGCGTCGATCCGGTGGCGCTCACAGTCGGCGGCGCGAAGCTGACGACCAGCGGCTACAACGTGCCGGTGCTCGCCGACATTGATGGCGACGCGGATCGCGACCTGTTCATAGGCGTGCTGGGCGGCGCGTTCAATCCGAGCCTGACGGCGTCGGACAATTTCTATTTGCTCGAGCGTACTGGAAGCGGACAGTTCGAGCTGCGCACGAAGCGCTACATCGCGGGCGTCGACGTCGGCAGCGAAAGTGTGCCCGCGTTCGGCGATCTGGATGGCGACGGCGACCTCGACCTGCTGCTCGGCAACAAGCTCGACCCGAAGAAGCTGGAGACCGGCCGGCTCTACTTCTTCCGCAATGACGGCAGCCGCACGCAACCGGTGCTGCGGCTGGCGGACACGCTCGATGTCGCGACTGCGTTTCATCAGGCGCCCGCGCTCGGCGATCTGGACGCCGACGGCGATCTCGACCTGCTGCTCGGCACCTGGAGCGATGGCGTGCTCGTCTTCCGCAACGAAGGCAGCGCGCAGGCCGCGCGTTTCGTGCAGGACAGCGCCGCGACCATTCGCTTCACGCGCGGCAGCAACTACACGCCTGCGCTCGGCGACATCGATGGCGACGGCGACCTCGATGTGCTGGTGGGCGAGGCTTCGGGCGAGCTGAACCTGGTGCGGAATGAGGGCACGCGAGCGCGGCCGCAATTCGTCGTCGCAACGGAGAATTTCGAGAGCATTGATGCCGGCCGCCGCAGCGCCGTCGCACTGGCGGATATGGACGACGACGGCGATCTGGACATCGTCGCAGGCAGAGAGGAGCCGGGCGCCGTGTGGTACCGCAACGCCGGGAACGCGCGCAATCCGAGGTACGATCGGGACGAATCCTTCAGTCTGCCCTTCCACCCCCTTGCGACGCCCGGTTTCGCGGACCTCGATGGCGATGGCGATGCCGACCTGTTCACCGGCTCACTGAGCGGCGGGCTCGTATACTGGGAGAAGCGCTAGCGAATCGGCATTGCTTTTGCCCTCCTCAGTAAGGATATGGCCGATTCGAACAGTCCGAACGACCAGTGCGAAGAGGGTCGGTTCGAAGCGCTCGCCAGGAACGCGGCCGAGCCGATCATCACGATCGACGATCAGGATCGCATCGTTTTCGCCAATCCGGCGGCCGAGCGCGTCTTCGGCTTTTCCGTCAAGGAGCTGCTGCAGCTGGAGTTCACGGCGCTGATCCCGGAGCGCTATCGCGCGCGGCACCGCGCCGGACTCGAGCGCTATATGAAAACCGGAGAGCAGCGGCTGGACTGGGGTGGTGTCCAGCTGCCGGGGCTGCACCGCGCTGGGCACGAGATTCCACTCGAAATCACCTTCAGCGACTACCGCCAGGATGGCCGGCGCTATTTCACCGGCATCATGCGCGACATCTCGGAGCGCATGCAGGTCGACCAGGAGCGTGCGCGCCTGCTCGAGCGGGAACAGCTCGCGCGCGCCGAGGCCGAAGCGGCCAATCGCGCGAAGTCCGCGTTCCTCGCGACCATGAGCCACGAGATCCGCACGCCCATCAACGCGGTCATGGGGTACGCCGACCTGCTGGACGCGCAGATCGAAGGCCCGCTCAATACTTCGCAGCGCGCCTACGTGCGGCGCATTCAAGCCAGCAGCCATCATCTGCTGTCGCTCATCAGCGATGTGCTCGATCTCGCGAAGGTCGAGGCCGGGCACATGACGGTCGAGCACGAGCGCTGCCTGGTGGTCGTCGCGGTCTCGAGCGCGTTGTCCGTCACGGCACCGCTTGCGCGCGAGCGCGGGCTGCGCATTCGCGACCACTGTTCCGGGGACGCTGCGATCAGCTACGTCGGCGACGAGGACCGCGTCCGGCAGGTGCTCATCAACCTGCTCTCGAACGCGGTGAAATTCACCAATCCCGGCGGCTCGATCGAGATCCGCTGCGACACCGCGGATGAGCCCGGCTTTCCGCCGGTCGGCTCACCGCCGGAATCCTGGACCTACATCACCGTCACGGATACCGGCGTCGGCATCAAGCAGGAGGACCTCGCCAGCATCTTTCTGCCGTTCGTGCAGTCGGAGAGCGGATTGACCCGCAGGAAAGGCGGCACCGGGCTGGGTCTGACCATCAGCCGCGAGCTGGCCTGCCTCATGGGCGGCGACCTGACGGTCGAAAGCACGGTCGGCAAAGGCTCCAGCTTCACGCTCTGGCTGCCGGGCACGATTCCGGAATCCATCGCGCCCGAGCAGACCTGGATCTCGAAACTGCGCGCCGAAGGCCACCGGCCGAGAGGCTTCGCGGTGGTCGGCGAACAGATGATCGATGCGATCGACGACATACTGGACGAGTATGCCGATCGGCTGAAGCAGGAGCTGCCGCTGCCACGCACGTCCCGGCTCGAGTATGCCGACCTGGTAAACCACGCAGGCACCTTCCTCACCGACATCGCGCAGGCGCTGATCGTGCTCGAGAACAGCAATGCCGACCCCGTCCAGCTCATGCATGACGGCACGCAGATTCAGCGCGTCATCTCCGAGCTGCACGGCGCGCAGCGCTTCCGCCTCGGCTGGACCGAAGAGATGCTGGCCGGAGACTGGCGTATCCTCTGGGAGGCGATCAGCCGCTGGCTCGACAAGAGCCGGGTCGACCTGGACCACGTGAACCGCGAGGACGCGCTCTCCACGCTCAAGTCGATGGTCGATTTTGCGGAGGCTACCAGCTTGCGCGGACTGCGCACGGCCGCACTGCAAGACATCGCCTGAGAATCTGAGAAGGTGAGAAAGTGAGAAAGTCAGAGGGTGCGACAACGGTCTCACCCTCTCACCCTCCCAGAGAAGTGTTAGCAGTCGCGCAGGACCAGTGTCTGGAATCCAGTGCCGCCCGCGCCGGGCAGCAGCACGACCGTGAAGTTGCCGCGCGATGTGAACGTGCCCCTCGTCGTGAACAGGTTTTCGGTGCTGCCCACGTTTCTGAAGGTCAGCGTCGAATTGCCGATCGGGAACGCCGAGAAGCCGCTCGCCGTGCCCGATGCCTGAGCGAAACCGGGATCGGTGACCGGCAGCCCCGACGCGGTCGCGAACAGATTGACGTTGGCGTTGCCGGTTGCGTTGACGAAGCGAAGGTTGGCGTTGCCGGCTGTGGCCACCGTTTGCGGCCGGTTGTCAAGGACGATCAGCCGCGGATCGATCGTGGATCCGGTCGCGATCAGCGTAAACTCTTCGCCTGCCCGGAAGTTCGCGGACGCGGTGCCGAAACTGCTGGCGATGCCGGTGCCGCCGGTGTTGGCGGTCCCGAATGCCAGGTTGACCGTACCCGGATTGACGCGCACGCACTGCGCGTTGGCGTTCGCGAACGCCTGCGCCGACCCGACCATCACGCCATTCGCCGTGAGCGCTAGATTGCCTCTCGCGTCGGCGATGGTGTTGATGAACCGTACGTTGGCCTGCGTCGTCGTTCCCGGACCCCCGATATCGTCGCCGTCCTCGCATGCCGTGGTGCCCAACGCCGCGAGCGCGAGACACGGAATCAAAGCCCTGAACCTCATAACCCTTTCCTCCTCCATTACTTACCCATTCTGCAAAATGCGGTTGTCGCGAATCACGAAATGGGCAATATGCGGGCCGTTTTGCGGCAGGCGAGGATCAGGCGGTCTTCTTTGTCGAAGCTGGTGCGTCGCTGCGGATGGCGCCGGGCTCCGGGCGGATGCCTTCGCCCTTGCGGTTGGCCCAGACGCGCGTGAATTCGGCGCCGAGCAGGAGGATCATGGCCGCGTAGTAGATCCAGATGAGCAGGACGGCGAGCGCGGCGGCGGCGCCGAACGCGCTGGCGGTGGTGGTGCGGCCGAGATAGAAGCCGATCGCGACGCGGCCGACGGTGAAGAGCAGCGCGGTGACGAAGGCGCCGGCGCCGACGTCGCTCCAGGAGATCTCGGCGTCCGGCAGAATCTTGAAAATGGCGGCGAACAGCGCCCAGGTGACGAGCAGTCCGAGCGCGATCTGCACGACCTGCGCGATCAGCTCGCCGGCGGGGCCGAGCCAGCTCCTGAGCACATCGCCGGAGGCGGAGACGAGCGCGGCCACCACGAACGAGATGAGCAGCAGGAAGCCGATCAGCAGGATCATGCCGAGCGAGAAGAGCCGCTTGCCGAGGAACGCCTTGACGCCGCCCTGGCGCGGGTCCGGCGTCACGCGCCAGGTCGTATTGAGCGCGTCCTGCAGCTGAAGGAAAGCGCCGGTCGCGCCGATCATGAGCAGGATGATGCCGCCGATGGCCATGATGCCGGTGCCGGGCTGGTTGGCGGCTGTGATGATGGTGCCGATCATGCGCGCGCCCTCGGCGCCGACCAGCCCCTGCACCTGGCTGACGATGCGGCCGCGGAATTCGGCGGGATCGATGAAGAAGCCGACCGCGGTGAGCAGCAGGATGAGCAGCGGCGGCAGTGCAAACACCGTGAAGTAGGAAAGCGCCGCCGCGATGCGCGGACAATTGTCGTTCATGAAGTGCTTGAACGTCGTCTTGATCAGCTCGAGTCCCTTGCTCATTGCAGACCGCAGGCTGCAAGCTACGGACCCTACTGCAACCGAGGAACGTCATGCGACGCCGCCCATTCTTCCGGCCCGTGCTGTTCGCCTGCGCACTGCCCGGCCTGCTGCCGGCGCAGCAGGCCATCGATACGGCGTATACGCGGCTGATCCGCGACTACACGAGCGAGCCGCGCTTCCTGCCGAAGAGCTGGGCGACCATCGAAGCGCACCCCCTCGTACCTTCGCCGCTCGCGCACTTCGGCCGCGCGATCGGCGCGCCGGGCGTCATGCATCGCGTGGCTGACATCCTCGGCTACTACCGCGCGCTGGACGCGGCTTCAGGGCGGGTAGAGGTGCGGAGGATCGGGAGAACGGAAGAGGGGCGCGATCTTTCGCTCGTGATCATCGCGGGTGAGGAGACGATGAGTTCTCTGGAGACACAGCGCGCTTCTCTCGCTCGCCTCGCCGATCCGAGAGGCATCACACGCGGAGACGCGGAGGCTCTGAGTACTCAGAGCAAGCCGGTTTACTACATCTCGGGCGGGTTGCATTCACCGGAGATGGGCTCACCCGAGATGTTGATGGAGCTGGCGTACCGGCTGGCGGTGAGTGACGACCCGCGCATCAGGAACATCCGCGCCAACCTGATCGTCATCATCAATCCGGTGGCGGAGCCGGACGGCCGCGACAAGCAGGTGGACTGGTACTACCGCTACACGAAGCGGAGCACGGAATGGGATGACGGCATGCCGCGCTCGGCGCCGTACTGGGGGCGCTACATCTACCACGACAACAACCGCGACGGGCTGCAGCTGACGGCGCAGCTCAGCAAGGCGTTCGCAAAGGCGTACTACGACTGGCATCCGGTCGTCATGCACGATCTGCACGAGTCGGTGCCGCTGCTCTACATCTCGACCGGCACCGGTCCGTATCACGAGACGGTCGACCCGATCACGATCGGCGAATGGCAGCTGCTCGCGAACCACGATCTGACGAGCGTGACGGCGGAAGGGCTGCCGGGCGCGTTCACGTGGGCGTTCTACGACGGCTGGTGGCCGGGCTACGCGATCTGGATCGCGAACAATCACAACAGCATCGGCCGCTTCTACGAGACCTTCGGCAACGCGGGCGCGAACACCTTCGAACGCGACCTGTCCAACCAGCGTTACGCGGGCGAGCCGGTGACCAGCGCGCAGTGGTACCGCCCCGCGCCCGTCGGCAAGAGGCTGCGCTGGTCGGCGCGCGACAACGTCAACTACATGCAGACCGGCGTGCTGGCCTCGCTCGAGTACGCGGCGAACAACACCGCGATGCTGCTGCGCAACTTCTATCAGAAAGGCGTGAACAACATCGAGCGCGGCCGGCGCGAGAAGCCGCACGCGTTCGTGATTCCGCGCTACACGCGGCAGCGCGATCCACGTCGGGCCGCGTATCTGGTCAACCAGCTCCAGCGCCAGGGCATCGAGGTGCACACGCGCGAGAGCGGCGATTCCGCGGGCGATTTCGTGGTGCTGCTCGATCAGCCGTACCGCAATCACGCCGTCTCGCTGCTCTCGAAGCAGTCCTACCCGAACAACGCGCCGAACCCGCCGCACGACGACATCGCCTGGACGATGGGCTGGCTGTACGGCGTCGACGTGAATGCCGTCAACGACAGCGCGGTCCTCGAGTGGAGCGGCCTGCGGCTGCTGATGGACACCGCGGCGTATGTCGCGGAGGCGGAGGCGGAGGCGGAGGCGGAGGCGGAGGCGGATGCGGAGGCGGAGGCGGATGCGGATGCGGAGGCGGAGGCGGGGACGTGGACCATCCGCTATAAGGCGCAGGCGGAGGTGCTGCCGATGCTGTACGCGCTGAAGAAACCGGCGCGCGCGCTCGACAAGCCGGTCGTGAACGGCGCGGACACGATCCCGGTCGGGTCCATCCTCCTCGAAGGCATCACGACGTCGAACGCAGAGGAAATAGCTCGAACCTACGGGCTCGCGCTCGAGCCGGCGCACACTCGCACATTCCCAAACGCGCACACTCTCGACCTGCCACGCGTAGCGATCTACCACACGTGGCACAACACGCAGGATGAAGGCTGGGCGCGCTACACCTTCGAGCAGCTCGGCATTCCCTACACATCGATCCACAAGGACGACGCGCGGCGCGGCGATCTGCGCAAACGCTTCGATGTCATCGTGTTTCCCAGCGCGGGCGGCGGCGCGGACGCGCTCATCCACGAGATCGACACGAAGCACGGGCCGATGCCCTACACGAAGACCGCCGAATTCCCGTCGCACGGCACGCCATCAGCCACGAACGACATGACCGGCGGCATGGGCTACCAGGGGCTGGCCGAGCTGCAGGAGTTCGTGCGCGCGGGGGGCATGCTGATCGTGATGAAGGAATCCACCCGGCTGCTGGAGACCGGCTTCGTGCGCGAGCTGGATGCGCTGAATCCCGCCGGGCTGTTCCACCCCGGCTCGGTAGTGCGCGCGAAAGTGCGCCGGCCGGATCACCCCATCATGTACGGCTATCCCGACACCACGCACGTCTTCCGCGGCAACGGCCCGCTCTACTCGCTCGCCAGGCGCGACCGGCACCTGATGCTCATGCAGTACGGCACCAAGCCGCTCGCGGATGAGCGCGAGGAAAAAGAAGAGACGAAGGCGCCGGAGAAGTACGTGCTGTCAGGGATGGTGCGGAACCAGGACGCGATCATCGGCCAGGGCGCCGTGTTCGACGTGCCGCTCGGCAAGGGGCACGTCGTCGCATTCACCTTCAATCCGCTGCACCGCTTCCTGAACCATCACGAGTTCCCGCTCGTGCTGAACGCGCTCATGTACTGGAACGATCTGCCGGCGCCGCGCTGAGATCCACGCCGCCGATCCAGCGGTCGCTGCCGTTCAGCGCGAGCGCGTTGCGCTTGCCTGATGCGACGTCGCGCCCCGCCTGCGTGATCCGGATCACCTCACCGGTGAGAACCAGCGGCACGCGCACGCTCGCGAGCCGGGCGAGATGGTCGTGCAGCACGAGGTCGCCCATGAAAATCGCTTCTTCCAGCCGCGCATTCGCAGCGAACAGCTCGTGAAAGCCGCGCTCGCGCTCCGCGAGCAGCGACAGGATCTGCCGGTCCGTGCGCCCCAGCCCGTCCTGCTCGGACGGATACTCCTCGAGCAGCCGGCGCAGCGCCGCTTCGAGATACGGCAGCGCCGAGAGATCGCTCTCGAGCAGGCGCGGCAGCGCGTTGCGATCGGCGCTGGTGAAGGCGTCCCACGCGCGCCGTCCCAGCTCGCGCGCGCGCGCGCCCACGCTCGTGCGCCGCTCGTACAGCGCGGCCAGCTCTTCCGACGCTAGAGGCCCGAGATAGCGATCCGTGCAGACCAGCTCCAAGCCATCCGTGCGCCCGACCCGGTCGAAAAAGGCGAGGTGCCGGATCAGCAGCAGCTGGTCGAAGAGGTCGTGCTCGAACCAGAGTACGATGCGCGCATACCGGTCGTGCGCGTCGAAGGCGGCCTGCCAGCGCAGGAGGGTGTCGAGCGCGTCGTCGTATGAAGCCTGGCGCGCGTGAAAACGGGCGCGCGTCTCCAGCCAGGCGCGCATGTCCGTATCGGTCGGGACCGGCCCCTCGTGCAGCACATCCGCGAACACCGCCACCTCGCCCGCCACCCCGCTCGCGGCCAGTGCCGGGCGCACCGAGTCCCCGTTCAGCACGTGCAACAACGGTCGTACAAGCATGAGTGGCACACTCCTCGCGGCGACGGAGAAAGATGCCCCATCGGATCGTGGTCGTCGAGGATTACGAGGACACGCGGGACATCGTGCGCACCGTCCTCACGCATTACGGCTATGAGGTCGTGGAAGCGCTGAGCGGCGAGGAGCTGCTGGCGCGGGTGGACGCGTTGCGTCCGGACCTGATCATTCTCGATCTGCGGCTGCCCGGCATGGATGGCTGTGAGGCACTCGAGAAGCTGCGCGCCGCCGGGCACCGGGTGCCCGTCTTCTTCTTCTCGGACTACTATGACTTTTACCGCGAGCGCATCCACAGCTGCCGGCCGGATGCCTTCTTCCCGAAGTCGAAGGGTCCGATCGGGATGATCGCGGCCGTGACGCAGAAACTGCCACCGGCGGCGCCCGCCTGATGCACCAGGACGCCTCGTACCAGGCCGCGCCGCTCGAGGAGCTGGCGCGCGTGATCGAGAGCCGCAGCCGGTTGATGCGCGGCTTCAGCCACGATCTCAAGAACCCGCTGGGCGCGGCCGACGGCCATGCCGCCCTGCTCGAGGACGGCATTCTGGGCGAGCTGGCGCCGGCGCAGCGCGCGAGCGTCGCGCGCATCCGGGCGGCCATCCGGAAGGCCGTCGGCATGATCGAGGACCTGCTCGAGCTGGCGCGCAGCGAGAGCGGGCAGCTGGTGCTCCGCAAGCAGCCGGTCGATGTGCGGCCGATCGTGCGCGAGCTGGTCGAGCAGCAGCGGGCGGCGGCCGAGCAGGCAGGCGTTCTGATGCGGGCGGAGGCGGGAGCGGAGGCGGAGGCGGAGGCGGAGGCGGAAGCGGAGGCGGAGGCGGAAGCGGAAGCGGAGGCGGAGGCGGAGGCGGAGGCGGAGGCGGAGGCGGAGGCGGAGGCGGAGGCGGGTGTGCAAGCCGAGGCGGATCCGGACCGGGTGAGGCAGGTCCTGGGCAACCTGCTCGGCAATGCCATCAAGTACACGCCGGCCGGCGGCCTGGTCGAGGTAGGGACCGGGATACGCTGGTCCGACAACGGCTTGCAGCGGCGCGCGTGGGTCGTGATCGAGGTCGCGGACACCGGCGCCGGCATCCCGGAGGACAAGCTGCACGTGCTGTTCTCCGAGTTCGAGCGCATCGATCCCAGCGTGCGCCCGGGCGCCGGGCTGGGGCTGGCCATCAGCCGGCGCATCGCGCGCCTGATGGGCGGCGAGATCACCGTGGTCAGCCAGCGGGGCCTCGGGTCGACGTTTACGCTGTGGCTGCCGGCCGTGTGAGCGGAGGCGGAGGCGGAGGCGGAGGCGGAAGCGGAAGCGGAAGCGGAAGCGGAAGCGGAAGCGGAAGCGGAAGCGGAAGCGGAGGCGGAAGCGGAAGCGGAAGCGGAAGCGGAAGCGGAAGCGGAAGCGGAAGAGGAAGAGGACGCGACGAGCGGGAGACGCAAGG
>JBQTJO010000077.1:0-3492 GCA_052387015.1 Gemmatimonadota bacterium | reverse complement strand
GTGCAGCAGCCCGCGCTGCAGCCGGACTCGAGCCGCGTCGAAAACGTGGCACCCGGCGTCCGCTACGAGTTCGACTGGTATGCGGCGGGACCGTGGGCGGTGCACACGCTGACGGTCGATCCGCGCGCGTGCGGCATCGCCTTTCGCACCATCAAGGCCGGCGGCGGCGTGGTCGGTCGCGCGACCACGAAATCAATGGTCGCGCACGCGCGCGACTCGCTCGGGCTCGATGTGCTCGCGGCCATTAACGCCGATTTCTTCAGCTTCGAGCCAGCGGGGGTGAGCGAAGGCCCGCAGATCATGAACCGCACGCTGCTCAAGAGCGAAGGCTCACATCGCGAGGCGATCGAGGATCGGCGGTTACGGCTCCAGCCCGTATTTGCTTTCACGACGAATGGCAAGCCGCTGCTCGCTCACACGCACGTGCGCGGCAGCGTGCGTGCCGGACCGCGCACGGTTCCGCTCGCTGGCGTCAACGTGCGCGCGCGCGCGGACAGCGCGTTCGTCTTCACCGCGTTTTGGGGAGATACGACGGCTGCGGACAGCGGCGCGCTCAAACTGACCGTGCGCAACAGTATGATCGCGCGCGTGGACACAGCCGCCGGCAGCGTGGCGATTCCGCGCGACGGATTCGTCGTGGTCGCGCGCGGCGCGGCGCGAACCGTGCTGGCCGCCACCACCGTCGGCGCGCGGGCCGAATGGAAGGCGTCGTTTGCGGGTTTACCACACAATGTTGCCGAGCTGGTCGGCGGCTATCCGATGCTGCTGCTGAACGGCAGGGCCGTGCATCACGCTGAGCCGGGATTGCGCGGCGCCTTCTCGGATCGGCGTCATCCGCGCGCGGCGATCGGCTGGGGTGAGGATCAGCGCATCCGCATCGTGGCCGTGGACGGACGGCGGACGGGTTACAGTGACGGCATGACACTTCAGGAATTGGGCGATTACCTGCTCGCGCGCGGCGTTACGGAGGCGCTGAACTTCGATGGCGGCGGGTCTGCGACATTGGTTATCGGCGACCGCATCGTGAACCGGCCGACCGACGCGAGCGGCGAGCGGGCGGTCGCGAACGCGCTGGTCGTCCACCGGACCAGGTTCCGGATTTCGGATTTCCGTCCCATCCACGAATGCCCTGCTCCCTAATACCGCTCAGCCGCTTCTAGTCTGTGGCGCATAGTTTGATATAATGCCCCGGAGCCATACCATACTCCGTAATCCGAAATCCGAAACCTGGTCCGGGGGATATGCCCAAGCTCTACGTCTACTATTTCGGCAACGGCCAGGCCGACGGCAGCAAGGAAGACAAGCACCTGCTGGGCGGCAAAGGTGCCGGTCTCGCGGAGATGGTCCGCATCGGCATACCGGTCCCACCCGGCTTCACGCTCACCACCGCTGTCTGTCGCCAGTACCTCGAGACCAACACGTATCCCGACGGACTGGAAAATCAGGTCGCGGCCAACCTGCGCCGGCTCGAAGTCGACACCGGCAAGAAGTTCGGCGGCGCCGACAACCCGCTGCTGGTTTCTGTGCGCAGCGGGTCCGCGGTCTCCATGCCGGGCATGATGGAGACCATTCTCAATCTCGGACTCAACGACACGACCGTCGACGCGCTCGCGCGCGCGGCCGGCGATGCGCGTTTTGCCTACGACAGTTACCGACGTTTCGTGCAGATGTACGGCGAAGTCGTGCTGGGCGTCCCGCATGCCGGGTTCGAGTCGCTGCTCGAGCAGCGCAAGGCCGGGCGCGGCGTGGAGAATGCTACGGCTCTGGACTGCGACGACCTGATGCAGCTCGTGCGCGAGTTCAAGCAGCTCGTACAGAAGCATACCGGCCAGGCATTTCCCGATCACCCGGAGATTCAGCTGTGGGGCGCGATCGCCGCGGTATTCCGCTCCTGGAACATCGAGCGTGCGGTCGCCTACCGGAAGCTCAACCATATTCCGGACGATCTCGGCACGGCCGTCAGCGTCTGCTCGATGGTGTTCGGCAACATGGGCAACGACTCCGGCACGGGTGTCTGCTTCACACGCGATCCGTCCACCGGCGAGCGCACGTTCTTCGGCGAGTTTCTGGTCAATGCCCAGGGTGAGGATGTAGTAGCGGGCATCCGTACGCCGATGTCGATCGACCAGATGGCGGATAAGCTGCCGCAACCGTACGAGCAGCTGCTCGAGGTTCAGCAAATCCTCGAGACGCATTACCGCACCATTCAGGATCTCGAGTTCACGGTCGAGCGCGGCTGGCTCTACCTGCTGCAGACGCGCACGGGCAAATGCACGGCTGCCGCGGCGGTTCGCATTGCCGTCGACATGGTCGATGAAGGTTTGATCACGCGCGAGGAAGCCGTGCTGCGCGTCGATCCGCGCCAGCTCGATCAGCTGCTGCATCCGCGCATCGACCCGAAAGCACAGGCGCAGGTCGTCGTGACCGGTCTGCCCGCATCTCCCGGCGCCGCATCGGGCCGGGTGATCTTCGATCCCGGCGAGGCGGTCGTGCGCGCGGCGGAAGGAGACGACGTCGTGCTGGTGCGCGTCGAGACATCGCCGGACGATTTCCAGGGTATGGTCGCGGCGCGCGCGATCGTCACCACGCGCGGCGGCATGACCTCCCACGCGGCGGTGGTCGCGCGCGGCATGGGCAAGTGCTGCGTGGTCGGCGCGCACGACCTGCGCATCGATCGCGGGCGCAAATGCATTCAGTCCGGCGCTGTGGTCGTCAACGAAGGCGAATGGATCACCGTCGACGGCACGACCGGGCGCGTGCTGGTGGGCCGCGTGCCGACCGTCGAGCAGGAGCTGTCGGATCAATTTCGCCGACTGATGAGCTGGGCCGACGAAGCGCGGCGCCTCAAGGTGCGCGCGAACGCCGATACGCCGGCCGATGCGCGCAATGCGCGCGCGTTTGGCGCCGAGGGCATCGGGCTCTACCGGACCGAGCACATGTTCTTCGACCGCGACCGCATTCAGGCGGTGCGCGAGATGATCCTGGCGGAAAACTCGAGCGCCCGCCGCGCCGCGCTCGCAAAGCTGCTGCCGATGCAACGCGAAGATTTCAAGGGCATCTTCAGGATCATGGACGGGCTGCCGGTCACGATCCGACTGCTCGATCCGCCGCTGCACGAATTCCTGCCGCATGGTGACGAGGAGATTCGCCAGTTCGCGCGCACGGCCGGACGCGACGAGGCGCACGTGCTGCGCCTGGTCGAGCGGCACCGCGAATCCAATCCGATGCTCGGCCACCGCGGCGTGCGCCTCGGGCTTTCGCACCCCGAGATCACTGAAATGCAGGCGCGCGCGCTGTTCGAGGCTGCCGCCGAGGCACTGCGCGAAGGCTATCGCGTGCAGCCCGAAGTGATGGTCCCGCTGGTCGGCGACGTGCAGGAGCTGGTGCACCAGAAGCAGCTGATCAGCCGGGTCGCGACCGAAGTGATGGGTGAGACCGGTCGCAGCATTCCCTACAACGTCGGCACCATGATCGAAGTGCCGCGCGCCGCAC
>JBQTJO010000076.1:0-4167 GCA_052387015.1 Gemmatimonadota bacterium | reverse complement strand
GCTTCTGTGATTCGGCCGGCCGTCGATCCGCTGTCGTGCGGGCCGCTGCACATCGGCGTGCTCGCGCACGAAACCGGTCACGCGCTCGGCCTGCCCGACCTCTACGACTACGACGGTTCCTCGCAGGGCATCGGCGCGTGGGGTCTGATGGGCACCGGCAGCCACAGCGCGCGCTTCTCCCCGGCGCATCTGTCGGCTTGGGAAAAAGAGCAGCTCGGCTGGGTACGCGTGAACTGGCTGCAATCGAGCGGACCGATCAACGCGCCGCCGATTCAGAGCGATCCGCTCGTCTACCGCTACGACGTGCCGGGCAGCGCCGAATATGTGCTGCTCGAGAACCGGCAGCGCACCGGCTCCGACAAATTCCTGCCGGGCAGTGGACTGCTCGCGTGGCACATCGATCCGGAGCGCGCCGAGCTGGGCGCGTGGAACAGCGACGAGCGGCGCGCAGCGGTCTCCCTGATCGAGGCTGACGGCCGCGCTGATCTCGCCAACGGCGGCCGCGCCGATGCCACCGATCCGTTCCCCGGCGCATTGTCGAAACACCTGCTGCGTGTGCCGGACGTGCAGACGCTGCGGCTCACGTGGATCCGTGAGCGCAACGGAGTCATTCAGGCGACGCCGCTCGTCGGCTACGGCGGTCCTTCGCTGGTGCCGGAACGCACCAGCGTCAATCTGACGGCGCTGGTCGGCCAGTTCCCCGCGCGCCACACCATCGCGGTGCAGCCGGTGGCCGGCGCGAAGGCGTGGAGCGCGCGCGCCGACGCGCCGTGGATCACGCTGGAGACGACCAGCGACTCGCTGCACATCTCGGCGGATCCGATCGGGCTGCCGCCCGGCACGTACGTGGACACGGTGCGCATGACGCCAACGCTCGGCGAGGCGAGCACCAAGGTGCGCGTCGAATTGCGCGTCGCGCTGCCGGGTGTGCCGGAGATCATCGCGACCGAGCTGCCGTGGAGCTGGGGTCTGGCTGCGCGCTCGGGAATGCTGCTGCAGGCGAGCTACGGCTGGGATGCGCTGGGTCTGCGGCCGCGGCCGCGCGTGCTACAGCTCTGGGATGGCGTGCATCATCCGGCCACGCTCGCGCGCATTCCGGCGGACGCGCTCTACGCGCCCGTCATCATCGACGAGCGCAGCGCATACGTGATCGCGCGCGCGCGCAGCGCCAACTACATCTATCGCATCGATGCGAACGGCGATGCGGCGGTGGTCGCGGCCCATGTCGGTGAGGGACCCGCCTACGGTGCGGCGCTCATGCCGGACGGCGACCTGATCGTCGCGGAATGGTCGGGCCGGCTGCATCGCGTCTCACCCGAAGGCGTGGTCAGCCCGTACGGCAAGCTGAACGCGCATCTCTATCAGATCGCCACCGATGCGAGCGGCAATCTCTACGCAGCGACGTTCGAGGGATCGGTCATCAAGATGGCGCCGGACGGCCGCAGCTCGGTGGTCACGACGGGTTTCGAGAAGGGCAAGCTGGTCGCGATCGCAGCCACCTCGCTCGGCGATCTGTACGTCTCGGAGCGCGGCGACGAAGGACGCATCATCCGCGTGCGCGCGGATGGCGTGCGCGAGACCGTGCTGCAGCGCAAGGGCGCGCAATTCTACGGCGTCGCTGTCGACGAACACTTTCTCTACGCGATCGACCTGCGCAATCGCGAAATGCTCAGGATTCCGCGTGACGGCATGGTTGCGCCTTTGGCGCAACGCGATGAGAGTGATTAGAGCGATTTGAGGGATGTGAGCGCGACAAAATCGCTCTTATCGCTCTTATCGCTCCCATCGCTCCCATCACTCTCATCCCTCTAATCGCTGAATCACCGCCCAGGCCAGCAGCGGCACCATGATCTCGTGGTGCCCGGTCAGCTGATAGCCGCTGCCACCACCCGTGCGCGTCGGACGCTCGACTACATTCACGCGCGGGCGGTAGTGGCGGATCATATCGAAGTCCGCGGCCACGAACACGCGCGGCGCGCCCCCACTCAGATTCCGGCAGATGGTCAGCGCCTTCAGGAAGACCTCGGGCATGATGACCGCGCTGCCGAGGTTCAATACGACGCCGCCCTCGAGATTCACCAGGTGCGCAGCCAGCCGCTTGAAATCCCTGTAGCTCGTCGCGCCGATCGCGGCACCATCTGCCGCGGGATGCTGATGGATGATCTCGGCGCCGAGCGCGGCATGCACCGTCCATTGCACGCCCAGCCGTCGGCTCTGCACAAGTACGCTGAGATCGGCTGCAGTGAGAGCGCCGCGTTCTTCCAGGTCACGGGCCAGTGACTCACCGAGACCCCAGCCGAACTGCGCGCCCTTCGCGATCGCCGCGTTCATGTCACGACCGGTTTCCTCGGCCATGCCGAACGTGCCCTGCGTCAGCCCCGCTTCGACGTCCTCGCTGGTGCCGCCCCAACGCGCCAGCTCGTAATCGTGAATGACGGCCGAGCCGTTCGATGCGAGATGCGTAATGATGCCGCGCTTCATGAGATCGATGAGCACCGGTGCCAATCCGGTTTTGACCACGTGGCCACCCAGCATCGCGACGACCGCGCGCTTGTCCCGGGCGGCCGCGGCGACGGCGTCGACTACCGCATTGAAACTTCTGGCTTCGAGAATGTCAGGCAGTGCGTCGAGAAAGGCGGCAAAGGAACGATCGCTGCCGGGCGGCTGAGCGAGATCCCGGGAACGGACTTTGTGCGCACGGCCCGCGATCGGAACCGTGCGAACTTTCGAGAGGTCTGCTTCCGGTGGTTTCGAGCTGCTGTTGGGTTCGCTCACTGGGTCGCGGCCAGGCGCTCGCCCGGCGAGTAGGATTCCAGAAGCATATCCAGCGATTTCAGGATCTTCACGCGCGACTTGAGCGCGACCAGAATGCGCCGGCTGTCATCCGTGAAGTAAACTTCTGCCCTCCCGCCTTCACTGAACAAGCCCTTCGTCTTGATGATCGGCTGCACGACGATGGTCTTGAAGGTGCCGGCCGGCACGGTGATGGTCTGCCTGCGCAGCACCTTCACGGTCACGGGATTGCCGTCTGCCTTGAAGTAGCGGTTCAGCACGTAGGTCTTGCCGACTTCGAGCGGCAGCGTGCGGATGTAATACAGGAACGAAACGTCGTCGAGCGGCTGATCGGTCGGCAGCGTGCCCGACTCATTCGCATCGAGCCGGCGCCAGCGGCGTTCTTCCGGGAAGAACTCGAAGAAGCGGTGCCGCTCGTAGCGCACTTCCTTCTGGTCCTGCTTGAAGCGGCGCGAGACGAGCGAATACGCGTCGAGCCACGAGTGGTAATCGTCATCGACGCGTGCGAACGGCACACCGCCCTGCAGCCGGAAGCGCAGCTCGTACGCGGGTCTGCCCTGCACGGTGTCGAGATCGACGACGTCCAGCGAGCCGGTCCCGACATCACCGAGGATGCCGAGCTCGACCGTGTAGGTCGCGCGCTCGCCGACGCCGAACGGGACGGCCGCGTATTCTGTGGTCGGGGCTTCGGGACTGGTCTGCGCGCTGGAGCCGTGGCTCAGCGCGAGCATCAGGCCGGTCGCGAGGACAGCAACACGAATCATCAAAACTCAATCGCCTTCCGCGACCAACGGCGGCGGTGCTTCCCCGCCGTCGCCGCTCTGCGCATCTGTGCGGGTAATCGATTCGGGGCGCGGAGCGCGCCGACGGCCGCGGCCACCACGCCGGCCACGCCGCGACTTCTTCTTCGGCGCGGCGCCCTCCGCGACGGGCTCTGCTTCCGCCCCGGTCTCCGTCTGTTGTACCGCCAATTCCGGCGTCTGTTGCGTCTGCGTCTGCTTCTGCTTCCGCTTGCGCGCGCGCCGCCGCTTTTTTGCGGGCGGAACTTCTCCGGGCATCATGACTGCTTCGGGCGCGTTCGCGGGCGCGGGCGCGGGAGCTCTATCCGGGCGCGGGCCGCGGGGCGCGGGGCGGGGGGGGCGGGCCCCACGCCGTGGTGCGCGAGGCGGCGCGCAGCGTCGGCGAAGCGGTCGAGGTGCAGCGCGGCAAGATGGTCGCCGAGCTCAAGCCCGCAGGGCACGACAAGGGCCGGGCGATCGCCGCGTTCATGCGCGAGAAGCCCTTCGCCGGCCGCGTGCCGGTGTTCCTCGGCGACGACCAGACCGACGAGCACGGCTTTCGCGTCGTCGCTGCGCTCGGCGGCCATTCCATCAA
>JBQTJO010000075.1:0-13586 GCA_052387015.1 Gemmatimonadota bacterium | reverse complement strand
GACTGCGGACTCGATATGCGCCCCCAGCTCCCGACTACTCGCGTACTCCTCCGGGTTCTCCTCCTGCGACGCCGGATCCAGCGTGCTGGCCTCGGCTTCAGCCGCGGTTTGAGCGTGCGGCGAGCCGTGCAGCGACAGTGTGACCGGCTCCTTTTTGCGGAGGTGATCGAGTGCCGTGTTGTGTGCGATCTTGAAAATCCAGGAGCTGAACTTGAACGCAGGATCGTAACGGTCCAGCGCGTTCAGCACTTTGATGAACGTCTCCTGGGCCAGGTCTTCGGCCCGCTCGCGGTCGCGCACGAGCCGGTAGATGAGCGAAAAGACCGGACGCTCGTAGCGCCCGATCAGCTCGCGGTACGCCGCCTCACGCCCCTGACGGGCGAGGGCGACGACTTGCTGGTCGGTCAGGTTTTTATGGCGATCGCTCAACGCTCTCACCTGACCTACGACGCGCCATCACGTCCGGTTTCGCCGAATTGTGTGGCCGGTTAGTATCAACGGCTCGCAAGACGGGAATTTAGAAGCATTTCCAGGGATTCGGAATGTCGGCGAGTGTGTTGCCGTCCAGAGAAGAAAAAGCATCAGCGGTGCAGGGCATGTTCAGCTCGATCGCGCCGCGCTACGATCTGCTGAATCATCTGCTCAGCCTCAACATCGACCGGCGCTGGCGACGACGCGCGGCCGACATCCTGCTCGCGCGCAACGATCCCGGCGGCCGCTATCTCGACGCGTGCGCCGGCACCATGGATCTGCGGTCGAAATCGCAAGACGGCCGTCGTTTTCAGGCGACGTCGTCGCGTCCGACTTTGCGTTCCCAATGCTGGCCGCCGGCAGCCACAAGTTGGCCGGCCGGCGCATCACCGCCGTATGTGGCGACGCGCTGCGACTGCCGCTGCCGGACGCGCGCTTCGCCGGCGCGATCGTCGGCTTCGGCGTGCGTAATCTCGCTTCTTTCGATGCCGGCATCGCGGAGCTCACCCGCGTGCTGAAACCCGGCGGTAAGCTCGTGATTCTCGAATTCACGACGCCGCGCTGGCCACCCTTCCGCGCGCTCTATCTCACCTACTTCCGGCACGTGCTGCCCGCCATCGGCAAGCTGATCTCGAAGCACGGCAGCGCCTACTCGTACCTGCCCGAATCGGTGCTCGCGTTTCCGGGGCCGCCTGCGCTCGCGGACCTGATGCGAAACGCAGGGCTGCGTGATGTGCGCTGGCAGACGCTGACGGGCGGCATCGTCGCGATTCATCACGGCATCAAGAACTGACTCGGGCGCGGGCGAGGAACTGACTCGGGCGCGGTCGCGGGCGCGGGCGGGGCGCGGAAAACTTGCGGGTCGCGGGATGCGGGCGCGGGTCGCGGGTCAGCGGGCGCGTATCTTCGTCAGCTCGACGATGGTCCCGACCATGTGGATGCTGCTCATGCCGCGGCGAACTTCCGCCTCGAACCAGATTTCGAGGCCGTCCTTCTCGAACTCGACCGGCAGATTGATGGGGTCGTAGACCTCGTCGTCCTCTCCTCGAATCGCGTAGAAGCCGCCTTCGAGACTGAACCACCGGACGACTCCATTCCCGCGCACTTCGTCATTAATGCCGAGCAAGCTGGAGCAGCCGAGCATCAGCGCGATCGCGAGCAGACCGATTCCGCTTGCTGCGCGACGCGTGAGCGCACTTGTCTTGTTCATGCAGCAAAAACGAGCGGGGGATGGGTCGTGTGACACCCGCGCCCCCGGCCCGCGCCCCCGGCCCCGCGCCCGCAAGTTTCCCGCGCGCGCGCCCTCGCCCGCGCCCGCAAGAGTTTCCCGCGCCCGCGCCCGGATCCGTTCAGGCGCCGACCAGAAGCGCAAAGGGATACGTCGCCAAGACCGCTTCCAGGTGACTGCCGTCACTGACCTCGCCCGTCAGCACGTTGCGCCATGCGTGGGGCGCATCAGCCGGCAGCTCGAGCAGGGTGTCCGCCCAGGCGGTGCCGGTCGGCTGCGGTCCGAGCTGCGAGAAGTAGCGTCCGGCCACGATCAGCGCCCAATCGTCGGTGTGGCGGCGCGCAAAGGCGATCACGTTGCGCGCAAAGCGTCCCTGAATCTCGAGCGCCACGTAATCGCCGTTTGCGAACAGCTGAAAACGGCTTCTGCGCAGGCGCAGGCCCGTGCGCGTGATGTGCATCTTGATGCGGCCGTCCTGCCATTCACGCATCAGCTGGGCAGCCTCGGGCGGCGTGATCTCGTTCGGCAGCGTCGCCAGCTTTGCGCTCAACGCGTGGAAGTCGATCGGCCGCCGATTGTCGGGATCGACAAGACTGTAGATCCACGACTCGTTGCCTTGATAGATGTCCGGAATGCCGGGTGCGCCGAGCTTGACGGTGAGCTGGGACAGGCTGTTCAGCGCGCCGTACCAGGCGACGGTGTCACGGAGCGGCGTGAAGTCCTCCAGAAAGCGCTCGTCGCCGAGCAGCGCATCCGTGAAATCGAACAGCGCCTGCTCGTATGCTTCATCGACTGCGAGCCAGCTCGAATGCTGCTTCGCCTCGCGCGCCGATTTCCGCAGGAACGCGCGTAGCCGCTCTTGCAGTGACGGCAGCCCAGCGGCTTCCAGTGGCCAGACGCCCAGCAATGTCTGAAAGATCAGCAGCTGCTCGTTGATCTCCGGATAGAGTCCCCCGTTCACTGCGCGCCGGTGCCGCTCGGCCATGCGCAGCCAGCGTTCGCTGGCGCTCTCCCACGCGTCCGGCAGCTCGGACAGCACGAGAATGCGCGCGCGCACGTCTTCGCTCCGCTTGGTGTCGTGCGTGGAGGACGCGTTCATGGTATACGGCCAGCGGCGCGCGCGTTTCGCCACGATGTCATGGAACTCGCGCGCGGATGCGACGACCGCATCCGGATGCGCGCCGACCTCGCTCAGTGCGATCAGCCGGTGGTCGGTGTAGAAGGCCGTGTCCTCCACACCCTTCGCCATGACCGGACCCGTGAACTGCTGCCAGTTCGCAATGAAGTCCGCGCGACGGGCCGCGCAGGCGTCGGGAATCTCTTCGCCCAGCAAGACGTTGCGCAGCAGCACATATGCGCTGTCCGGCACGCCGGGCGCGCGGTGCCGGGCGGCGTTTACCGCGTTCTTGATCACGCAACGATCGTAGCCGTCGACCTCATCGGAGATGTACGTGCGATAGACCGGCAGACACGCCGTGACCTCCGCAATACATTCTGAAATATCGTTGTCGTCTGCGTTCATCCCCATCAGTTGGGCGAGCCGCGCAAGCTCCGCAGCCAACGAGCGCAGCTCGCCTGCGAAGAGGGCGCCGATGACGAGCTTCTTCTTCTCGTACATGAGATCGACAAAGCGGGGCATGCCGGTGCGGCGCTGGTAGCACTCCGTGATGCGCGCGAGCCCCTCCGCCTCGCAGTAGAGACCGGCCAGCAAGCCGACGAAGTCGTAGCCGGTGGTGCCTTCGATGGGCCAGCGCTCCGGCAGGTCTTCCTTGGGCGCGAGAATCTTCTCGACCACCACGTACGTATCGCCGACTGCCGCGCGCAGCTGCCGCAGATAGTGAGCCGGGTCGCGCAGCCCGTCGACGTGGTCGACCCGCACGCCATCGATCTGGCCGGTGTGAATCAGCTCGAGAATGAGCGAGTGGGTGGTGGCGAAGACGTCGTCGTCCTCGACTCGCACGCCTGCCAGGTCGGTGATGTCGAAGAAACGGCGGTAGTTGAGGCGCGGCGTGCCGGTGCGCCAGAACTCCAGCCTGTAGGCCTGTTTCTCGATCAGCTCGGCTAAAGTGGAGAACGGGACCTGGTCCGGAATTCCCGAATTCATGAGCGTCGCCTTCAGCGCCTCGCTGGCCTCGCGCCGCCGCGCGCGCTCCTCCGCCGTGCCCGCGCGCCGCGGGCCGATGGCTTCGGCTTCCTCGATCAGCGCCGGATCGATCCCGTCGATCTGCTCGAGAATCAGCGCGTACGTGCCCGGATCGACCGGAAATGCGCGCGTGAAATAGGTGATGACGAATTCGCCCGCGCGAAAGCGCAGCTCCAGCTCGCCCGCCGCCAGTGCGTCCTCCAGCTCGCGCCCGAGCACCGGCAGGATGATGCGCGATCCGCAGTGCGGCGCATCCCATTCGACATCGAAGAAGCGCGACGCCAGCGACGCGGGGCCGTGCTCGAGGATGTCGCGCCACCACGGGTTGTCCGCCGACGCCGCCATGTGATTCGGCACGATGTCGAGCACGATGCCCATGTCCTGCGCGCGCAGCATGCGGCTGAGCCGCTCGAATTCGGCTTCATCGCCCAGCTCGCGATCGAAGCGCGCCGGATTCGTCACATCGTAGCCGTGCGGGCTGCGCGGCCGCGCTTGGAACACGGGCGAGAAATACAGGTCGCCGGCACCGAGCTGGCGGAAGTAGCCGGCGAGGGCCAGCACACGCGAGAAGGGAACGCCGGCATTGATTTGCAGCCGGTATGTCGACGTCGGTATTCTCACATCCCACTCTGCCTCACGTGCACGGCGAGCTGGTCACCGAGTCTCTCGAACGACTCGGTCCACTGCTGCGCCTGCGTCTCGTCCTGCTGCGCGCGCGCCAGAAGAGCGGGGTACTGCTCCTGCAGCAGCGAGAAATAGATGTTCTGCACCTGCCACACGTCGATCTCGAACGGCATCGAGCGGGCAATCGTCGCGGTGCGCTCCAGCGTGGTCAGCTTCTGCAGGTTCGCGGGATCCGCCTCCAGCTCGCGCGCGAGACGCTCGAGCGTGCGCTCGAACGCGTAGCTGACGCCCTTGGCGTCGAGCTCTACCTTGGCGGATTGTACCTCATCGAGCAGCTCGCTCACCCGGTCCAGGTCGATCGTCTCACGCGTCAGCGAGCGGTGCAGATCGGTGTTGAGCACGTATTCGGCCGTGGTCGTGAACGCTTCGGGCAGTGGCAGTCCGAGATCGGCCATGAAGCGCATCAGCGGCGCGTGATTGCGGTAGAGATCCCGGTAAGCGGTCTCGGCCTCCGTGAGCGTCGACTCCAGGATGCGCTTCAGGATACGGCGCTGCATGTCCGAGAAGAGCGACTTGAAAGAGAACGTGCTGTGATGGAAGTGGCTGTCCAGTCCATGGATGACGGACGGGAAGTCGCGATCCAGGAATGCACCCTTCAGATCGTGCAGCAGGCGTTTGTACTCGTCATCGGAGATGAACGTCCGGATGCCGCCGTGCACGTGGTGATCGCCGAAGTACAGCACGGCAAAGGTCGTGGTCGCGGACTCGCGCGTGATCTGTGACGTAACCTGCGCGCGGCCGACCACGAGCTGGGCGGTTCCCGACACGAATTTCTCGTGCGCTTCCGACGCGATGCGGTAGCAATAGACCACCGAATCGCGCTCCTGCGGCTCGTACAGCGAGCTGACCGCGTAGTGCGCACCGACCTTCACCAGATCCACCGCGGCGGGCCGCACGTAGCGATCGTACACGTGCCGTCCGCTCCCCTCGCTCGCGTCGTTGCTGCGCGCTGCATCCAGCTGCCGCAGGAAATCTTCCTCGAGATCGCGTCCGAGCACGTCGCGCGCGAGGTGGAGCGCGCGCCCGGCGTAGCGCAGCACCTGCACCGTCTCGATGCCGGCCAGGTCGTGGAAGAACCAGCCGCAGCTGGTATACATCAGCATCGCGTGGCGCTGCATCTCGAGCAGGCTGAGCGCGAAGACTTGCTCGTTGGGCGAAAGCGGCCGGCGCGCGTGCTTCTCCAGAAAGGCGTCGACCACCTCGGGCGAGCGATCCAGGATGACGCGGATGTAGTCGTCGCGCGCGGCCCACGGATCGTAGAGCAGCGTGCCGAGGCGGGCGGCGTACGGCTCGCGAATCTGATCGCGCAGCCAGTCCAGCGCCTCGCGCAGCGGCTTGCGCCACTGCTGCGATGAATCGAAGCGCCCGCCCGTCCGGCAGCCGCAGTCGGTGCGCCAGCGCTCGACGCCGTGCGCGCAGCTCCAGGACGTGAATTCCGCGATCTCGACCTCGTACTCTGGCGGATGCTGCGCGAGAAACTCGCCGTAATTGGTCAGAGAGGCGAGCCCGGTCGCGTCGATGTGGTGATGCGCGTAGGCGAGCGCCATGTCGCCGTGGCGGTGGTGGTGGCCATACGTCTCGCCATCGGTCGCGATGTTGGCCAGCTGCGGCTGCGTGGGGGGCGAGAAGATGCTGAGCAGCCGCTGCGCGAAGATTTCGCCGTTCTTCAGCAATCCCTCGAACGCGACGGCGCGCGAAACCATCGAGTCGTAGAAGAAGATCGCGATCGATGTTCCGGAGGGCAGCCGCTGGCTGTAGGCGCGTCGCGTGTCGAGCTGCCGCTCATCGACGTCGCGCCAGTTCACTTCGCCGATCGGCCGCACGCGTGCCGCCTGGTGCGGCGCCAGGATCGTGAACTTGATGCCCGCATCCGCCAGTGCCTCGAGTGTGGGCACGTCGACGGCCGCTTCGGGCAGCCACATGCCTTCGGGCTCGCGGCCGAAGCGCGTGCGGAAGTCGTACAGCCCCCAGAGCAGCTGGGTGCGCCGGTCGGACGCGCTGGCGAGCGGCATGATCATGTGGTTGTACGGCTGGGCCAGCGCCGAGCCGTGATCGGAGAAGCGCTCGCGACTCGCGCGGTCCGCATCGAGGATCGCCTTGTAGACGTCGGCGGCGCGAATCTCCAGCCAGCTCAGCAGGGTCGGACCGAAGTTGTAGCTGATGCTCGCATAGTTGTTCACGATCTTCAGAATCCGGTTCTGCGCATCGAGAATGCGTGACGCCGCGTTGGGCGCGTAGCATTCCGCGGTGATCCGCTCGTTCCAGTCGTGATACGGGTAGGCGGAGTCCTGCAGCTCGATGGCTTCGAGCCACGGATTCTCCCGCGGCGGCTGATAGAAATGCCCGTGAATGCAGACGCGGCGATTCATGTCTCGTCCTCGCTCACGAGCAGCAGCGCGGCGGCCGGGGCCAGCTCGACGCACACACTTCCGGGCGACGTGATGAGCGCAGGCGCGGGATCGGGCGATGCCGTGCTGAACACCTTGCGCCAGGTGCCGCGCGGCAGCGGCAGGCGCGCCGCGTACGCGCGCTCGCCGAACGAAAGCACCAAGGCCGAGCCGAGTCGCAGCAGAACGACCGTGCGCTCGTCCGGCAGCTCGACCACATCGCGCTGTTCGGCACGCGCCGAGCCGAGGTCGTGCTGCTTGCGCAACGCGATCAGGGTGCGGTACAGATCGAACAGCTCGTTCGCGACCGGCTCGACGCGCGCCGACGCAAACGTGTCTTCCGCCTGCGGATCGGGCGGCTCGCGCTGCCACGCAAAGGCCGCGAACTCCTCGCGCCGCCCGCTGCGAACGGCGGCAACCAGCTCGGCATCGGAATGATCGATGAAGTACGGGAAGGGATTCCGCTCGCCGTACTCCTCGCCCATGAACAGCATCGGCACATAGGGCGAGAGCAGCACGCACGCCGCCGCGAGCTTCAGTCTTTGGTCGTCGACCAGGCAGCTGAGGCGCTCGCCCAGCATGCGGTTGCCGACCTGGTCGTGATTCTGCGCGTAGACCACGAACTGCTCGGCGCGCGCATCCGCCGGCTGATTGCCGTGGCGCCGCTTGCGGTAGGCCGAGTAATCGCCCGTGAAGATATACCCTTGGCGCAGCGTCGTCGCAAAATGCTCCAGTCTGCCGTAATCCACGTAGTAGCCCGACGACTCCGCCGTCAGCAATGCGTGCAGCGAGTGATGGAAGTCATCCAGCCACTGCCCAGCCATGCCCATGCCGCCCGCGCGCGTCGGGCGGATCATGCGCACGTCGTTCAGATCGCTCTCGGCAATCAGATGCACCGCGCGCCCGAGCTGGCGCGCGCGCTCGTGCACCGCATCGCTCAGCTCGGCCAGGAACGGACGCGCCGACGTATCGAGGATGCCGTGCACCGCATCCAGCCGCAGGCCATCGAAGTGGTAATCGGTGATCCACTCGAGCGCATTCTGGATGAAGTAGTAGCGCACGCCATCGCTGTGTTCGGCATCGACGTTCACGGCCCGGCCCCAGGGCGTCTTGTAGTTGTGCGTGAAGTACGGCCCGAATTCGCCCAGGTAGTTGCCTTCCGGGCCCAGGTGGTTGTAGACGACGTCGAGGATCACCGCCAGGCCGCGCGCATGGCACGCAGCCACGAGCCGCTTGAGCGCGGCCGGCCCGCCGTACGAGTCCTGCACGGCGAACGGCAGCACACCGTCGTAGCCCCAGTTGCGCGCGCCGGGAAACTGCGCGACCGGCATGATTTCGAGTGCGGTCACGCCGAGCTGCACCAGGTAATCGAGGCGCTCGAGCGCGCTGTCGAACGTGCCGGCGCGCGTGAAAGCCCCGATGTGCAGCTCGTAAATGATGTAGTCGCTGAGCGGCAATCCGCGCCACGCCGCATCGTGCCAGTCGAAACGCGCATCGACCACCTCGGACGGACCGTGCACGCCCTCAGGCTGGTAACGGGACGCCGGGTCAGGGCGCGCCTCGCCGCCGTCCGGCCGCACCGAGTAGCGGGCGCGCGCGCCGACCGGCGCGCGGCCGCTGAAGTAGTCGTGCTCGCCGCGCGTCAGCTCGATCTGCTCGCGTACCGGCTGCACGATCTCGACGACCACGCGCTCGCAGCGCGGCGCCCAGACCACGAACTCCGTCTCGTTCCCGCCGATCGGCGTCGCGCCCAGCCGCATCACCTCTCACTCATGAGCAGCACGGTTGCCAGCGGCGGCAGCGTGAGAACGATCGAGGAGTCGCGGCCGTGAAAAGCCTGCGGCTTAGATTCGACGCCGCCCAGATTGCCGACGCCGCTGCCACCGTAATCGCCCGCATCACTGTTCAGGATCTCACGCCAGCGGCCGCCGTGCGGCACGCCCACGCGGTACTGCTCGCGCGGCACCGGCGTGCAGTTGCACACCACGATGATTTCGTGCCCGGCCGTGCGGCATTTGCGCATGAAACTCAGCACGCTGTTCGGCGCATCGTTCGCGTCGATCCACTCGAAACCATCATGCGCGAAATCGGTCTCGTGCAGCGCCGGCAGCCGCCGGTAGGCGTGGTTGAGATCGCGCACCCAGCGCTGCAGCCCCGAGTGCAACGGAAAATCGAGCAGGTGCCAGTCGAGACTGGTGTCGTGGTTCCATTCGCGGTACTGCCCGATCTCGCCGCCCATGAAGAGCAGCTTCTTGCCCGGCTGCGCGAACATGTAGCCGTAGAGCAGTCGCAGATTCGCGAACTTCTGCCATGCATCGCCCGGCATCTTGCCGATCAGTGAGCCTTTGCCGTGCACGACCTCGTCATGCGAGAGCGGCAGCACGAAGTTCTCGTTGAACGCGTACATCATCCGAAAGGTCAGCGAGTTGTGGTGCCACTTGCGGTGAACCGCATCGTGCGAGAAGTAGCGCAGTGTGTCGTGCATCCAGCCCATGTCCCACTTCATGCCGAAGCCCAGACCGCCGACGTACGTGGGGCGCGACACCATTGGCCATGCCGTCGACTCTTCCGCGACCGTCTGCGTGTCGGGCGCCGCGCGGTAGACCTCCTCGTTGAAGCGGCGCAGGAACGAGATCGCCTCGAGATTCTCACGCCCGCCGAACTGATTGGGAATCCACTCACCGGCGCTGCGCGAGTAGTCGAGGTACAGCATCGAGGCGACCGCGTCCACGCGCAGACCGTCGATGTGGTACTTCTCGATCCAGAACAGCGCGTTGCTCAGCAGGAACGCGCGGATCTCGTTGCGGCCGTAGTTGAAGATGTAGCTGTTCCAGTCCGGATGATAACCCTGGCGCGGATCCGCATGCTCGAAGAGATGCGTGCCGTCGAAGTAAGCGAGCCCGTGCTCATCCGTAGGGAAGTGGGAGGGCACCCAGTCCAGGATCACGCCAATGTCTCTTTGATGCAGGTAGTCGACGAGGTACATGAAATCCTGCGGCGTGCCGTAGCGACTCGTCGGCGCGAAATACCCGGTCGTCTGGTATCCCCACGACGCGTAGAACGGATGCTCGGTGATGGGCATGAATTCGACGTGCGTGAAGCCGAGGTCGCTCACGTAATTGGCGAGCGGCTCGGCCAGCTCGCGGTAGGAAAGGAAACGGGCGCCATCTTCCGGCACGCGTCGCCAGGAGCCGACGTGGATCTCGTAGATCGACATCGCCGAGCGTAGCGAATTGGCGTGATGCCGATTCTGCATCCAGCGCGCGTCGTGCCACTCGTACTCGAGGTCCCACACGATCGACGCCGTGCGCGGCGGCACCTCGCGATGGTATGCGAAGGGATCGGTCTTGTCCACGCGGTAGCCCATGTGACGCGAGGCGATGTGATACTTGTACGTCGCGCCCTGACCGACGCCGCCGATGAAGCCTTCCCAGATGCCCGAGCTGCCGTTCGGTTCGAGCGGGTGCGCGCCCTTGTTCCAGTGGTTGAAGTCACCGATCACCGAGACGCGCTCCGCATTGGGCGCCCACACGGCGAAGTCGGTGCCGGCCACGCCAGCGCGCTCGGCGGCGTGCGCGCCGAGCTTCTCGTACAGCGCGCAGTGCGTGCCCTCGTTGAACAGATAGATGTCGTCGCGAGTCAGGATCATGATGCCTTGTCGGGTGTGCGGCGCGCGCTTTCGACCATGCTGAGCAGCTCGCGAACCGAGACGTTGGTGCGAATCTCCTCCAGGCTGTATTTCAGCCGGCGCCGCCAGTTGGGCCGCTCGTGCGAGGTGCCCGGCACGTTCTGCGGCTTCGGCTCCAGCCAGAGGTCCTCCAGATTGACCAGCACCACGTCGGCTTCGCTCCGGGCGAGCAACTGGAGCAGACGGGTGCGCGCTTCCGCGGTGTCCAGCCGCGTCTTCGAGCCGAGCAGCCGCGAGAGCGCGGTCGTGGTAGCGGTGCGCGTGGCGCGCGCCGTCCGCACGCCGGCTGCATCGATCAGGCCCAGCTCGTGACGCAGATCCGCATCCAGCCCTTCCCAATACGCGCGCAGCGGCGGCATGTCGTGCGTGTTCAGACTGGCGACCGCATCCTTTGGCACCGGCGGCAGCGGCTGCTCCGGATCGTCGGTCGCCTCGAACTGCACGACGAACATGCGCTTGACGCCGTGCTCGGCCATGGATTTCCTGACCTCCAGCGGCACGGTACCCAGGTCTTCACCCACGATCATCGCCTCATGTCGACTCGATTCGAGGGCCAGCACGGCGTACAGCTCGTCTGCGGGATAGCGCACGTAGACGCCGGCCGCCGCCTCGAAGCCGTTCGGCACGAAATACAGCCGGTGCAGCGCCATCACGTGATCCAGCCGCAGAATGCCGGCGTAGCGAAGCTGCGTTTGCAGCACCTGCCGCCAATACGCGTAGCGCTGCTCGCGCATTCGCACCGGGTTCATGGGCGGGAAGCCCCAGTTCTGCCCGCGCGTGAAGAATGGATCCGGCGGCGCACCCGCCGTCGCGCCGGTCACGAACAGATCGCGATTGCGCCACACGTCGTAGCTGTCGCGGTGCACCCCGAGCGGCAAGTCGAGGTACAGGCGTACACCGCCGGCACGCGAATTTTCGGCCAGCGCGTGCAGCTGATCGTGCGCCTCCAGCTGCGCGTAGAGATGGAAATGGAAGGCCTGCTGCTCGAAATCCGCTTCCGTCAGCACGCCTTGCCGCGCCGGCTCCGGCCAATCCGGCCACGCGCCGCGAAAGTGCTCGCCGGCGGCCCGGAAGCGCGCGTAGTCTTCCGCGTCCGGATAGAGCTCGATGAAGCGTCTGAAGCGAGAACTACTGCGGCCGCCGGACGCGAAGAACTCGGCTGCGATCGGCTCCAGCACAGCCCGCTTTGCAGCCGCCGCCGCCCGATAGTCGACCAGATCCGCTCCCGCTCCCGCCTCCGCCTCCGCCTCCGCTCCCGCCTCCGCCTCCGCCTCCGCTCCCGCCTCCGCCTCCGCTCCCGCTCCCGCCAGAAAGACCTCGTTCCAGAACAGCCGGCTGGCCGGCGAGTACGGACTGGGATCGAACGGCTCACGCAGGAAGGCCGCACTCACCGGCAGCGTGGACACCACATCACCATCCAGCTTGCCGATCCAGCGCATCAGCGACTCGAGATCGCCGAAGTCGCCGATCAACTGATCGTTGGTTTCGCCGATCGAATAGAGCGGCGCAAACACGCCCCACTCGCGCGGCCGGTCGCCCGAGTGGCAGCGGCGCGGCGCCGATATGACCAGCGCCGACGCCTCGCCTCGGTCGGTCGTCATGACCAGCTCGTGATAGCCGGCCGGGATGCGCGCGTGGATGCTCGCGACCAGCTCGATCCGCCGCACGCGACCCGCGCGGCTCTCGCTGCGGATGCGCCGCTGTGAAGGCGGAATCCGGCCGTGCACGACGTCGCCATTGTCGAGGCGCAGCTCGTAGGCGATGGCGCGGCGAGTCGCCGAAGCGGGCAGGCGCAGCACGATGTCATTGAGCGCGCCGTCCCACGCCACGACCACCGGATCCAGCACGCGCGACCAGGCGGCCTCGCGCTCGCGCCGCACGATCGCATCCAGCTCGCCCGTCGTGTCGGCGCCGAGCGCGCCCGCCACCGCGAGCACCGCGTCCGGCGCTGCGTGCACGGTTTCACCGCTCGCCGCCTCGTACGAGCTCTGGATGCCGAACAGCCGAGTCAGCGGATCGATGGACGTGTGCAGCGTCGAGGCCATCACACCGGTTTTCCGAGCAGCTCGAGCAGACCGCGCATCGGGATCTGCAGCCAGTCAGGACGATTGTTCAGCTCGTAGCCGAGCTCGTAAATCGATTTCTCGAGCAGATAGGCATCCAGCAGGATGTCGAGCTCGGCCGTGGTGGGCGGCAGCAGCTCCGAGCGGACCGCGCTGAAGTAGCCGGCCAGGAAGCGCGCGGAAATCCACGCATACCAGGCTTCGGCCCAGTGCTCGAGGCGGGCGCGATCTTCATCGCGCACGACAATGCCGCTCTCGTTCTTGATCAGCGGCGCGTACGCCGCGTACTGGAAAGAGCGGATCATACCCGCCACATCGCGCAACGGCGAACGCTTCAGCCGGCGCTCGCTGAGCGGATGCAGTGGCTCGCCCTCGAAATCCGTGATCGCGAAGTCCTTACCCGTGAAGAGCAGCTGCCCGAGATGGAAGTCGCCGTGCGTGCGGATGCGAATCGCGTTGATCTTCAGCTCGATCAACCGCCGGAAGCGCTCGAGCACTTCCTCCTGAAGCGAGCCGGCATCGGCGAAATCCGGATGCCGCGAGAGCTGCTGGAAGATGCGCCCCGTCAGGTTGCGCATCGACTGATAGAGGGAGCGCTGGTAGAAAATCGTGAAGGGTTCGGGCTCGAAATCGCGGTCGTCCGGATCGGACGCCAGCACGTTGTGCAGCTCGGCCGTGCGCACGCCGATCAGGCGCGCGTCCTCCAGGTACGACCCGGCCAGCTCGCGCGCGAGCGCGGGCGGTTCCTGATGGGCGTGCTCGAGCAGCAGCGTCGTCGAGACCGGCTCGGTCGTGGGGTCTTCCTCGCGCGCGGCAGCGCGCTCGTAGAACGTGCCGAGCGCGTCGAGCGTGAACTCCCACGCATCGCCCTCGTTAGGCGTGAACGTATGCAGCACGGCGAGCGTGCTGATCGTGCCGTCCA
>JBQTJO010000074.1:0-4790 GCA_052387015.1 Gemmatimonadota bacterium | reverse complement strand
TTACAGCGTACTCTGCATAAACCTGCTGGGCCACCAGATCGCTCTAACCATAGGTTTATGCAGGATACGCTGTAAAACCGCACGGTCTGCGTACCGCCCTGCCTTCACCCAAACTACTCGGCCCGTTTATCAGCACCCTGCTAGTGTCCCGTCACTAGGCGCAACAGCTCAGTTTGCCGACATCCGTGCCAAACGCCTGCGCGGTCAGCTTCATGCTTTCGATCCATGTCAGGTACGGGTGCAGCGTGCTCGCCAGATCACGCGCGCTCAAGCCGAAGCGGATCGCGAGCGTGGCCTCGCCCATGAATTCGCCCGCATTGGGCGCCACCGCGTGCACACCCAGGATTTTGCCGGTGCCTGCAGCGCTCACGATCTTGATCAGGCCGCGCGTATCGTGGCTAACCAACGCGCGCGGCGCGTGCTCCATGGCGAGCGTGCTCACCTCGGCGTGGAATCCGCGCTCGCGCGCTCTGGCTTCGGTCAGTCCCACCGAAGCAACCTGCGGCGATGTGAACGTGACCGCGGGCACGGCGCTCAAATCCAGCTCGTGAGGAAGCGCCAGTGGATCCGCCATGAGTGCGTTCTCGGCCGCGGTGCGTCCGCCCGCTGCCGCCACGTAGACGAACCCTGGACCGCCGGTGACATCACCGGCGGCGTAGATGTCCGGATGCGAGGTCCGCAGCGTTGCGTCCACCTGAATGAAGCCTTTCGACGTCAGCGTAACACCCGCCTCTTCGAGACCCATGTCACGAGTATTCGCCCGACGGCCGGCGGCGACCAGCAGGCGCTGCGCGCGCAGCTGACCTTTCAGCGAGCCCTGCTCCATATGTACGACGACGCCGCCGCCATCCTGCTCGACGCGCGTGGTCTTCACGCCGGTGTGAATCTCGATGCCTTCGGCCGCCAGATAGCCACGCAGCGCCTCCGAGACCGTTACGTCTTCACCCGGAAGCAGCTGCGGCATCAACTCGACGACGGTGACTTTCACGCCGAAACGCGCGAACGTCTGCCCCAGCTCGAGCCCAACCGCGCTGCCGCCCAGAACGATCATTGACTTCGGCAATTCGGTCAGTTCCATGGCTGTCGTACTGTCGAGCGTGGCCACGTCATCGATGCCGGGAATGGGCGGTGCGGCCGGTGAAGTCCCGCTGGCGATCACGAATTTTCGCGCACTGTGCTCCACCTCGCCGATGCGGACGCGCCCGCCGCCGAGCAGGCGAGCGCGTCCCGTCAGCAGAGCGATACCGGGATACGACTCGATCACGTCCGCGTACTTCGCCTCGCGCAGCCCGGCGACCAGCTCGTCCTTTTGCCGAATGATCGCGGTCCAGTCAACCGAAGGATCGCAGCCGGCAATTCCAGGAAAGCCCTTGCGAGCTGCGTGATAATGCGCCGCGGCTTCGATCAGGTTCTTGGATGGAATGCAGCCGACGTTCACGCAGGTGCCGCCGAGGGTGCCAGCTTCGGCGAGGCCGACGCTCGCACCCATGTCAGCCGCCTGAATCGCAGCCGCCACACCGGCGCCGCCGGTGCCGATCACGACGACGTCGAAGTCGGCGGGTGCGGTTGTCATGAGCGCTACTCCTATTTTCTTGGCGTGGGACAAAATACCTATGGGGGTATTTTACGGCCCGGATTTTTACTTGTCAAGACGGGGCAGGCGCGCTTCTGAGCGGGCCCGGAACCGTTCGTGCAAGTCGGCTGGTTGGTGGAGCAACGGATTTTCAGACTGCGTTGATTGACGGCGTGCCGCTGCGCTGGCACGAGCACGGTCGCGGCGTCGCGGTCGTTCTGATTCACGGCATTCCCACGGGACCCGCGCGCTGGCGCCATGTGATGCCTCGCTTGCGCGCGTGCGATGCTGGCCGGCCATGACCTGGGTGGGGGCGTAGCTCAGATTGCGGCGGCGGCAAACGGGCATGACGATCAGGGCGTCGCCGCCGAATCGATCGATGTCCATTGGCCGACGTACGAGCGACATGGCGCCGCGGCGTTCGTGCGCCAGATCCGATCGCTCGACGTGAACGACACGCTGGCGATCGCCGGCTCGCTGACGCGTTTGCGTGACACACCCGCGCGCGTCGTCTGGGGCGCAGCCGATCAGTTCCAGAAGCTCGAGTATGCGGAGCGTTTCGCGCGCGATCTCCAGGCACCTCTGGTCCGCATTGACGGCGGCAGGCACTTCACGCCCGAGGATCACCCGGACGTGATCGCCCGGGCTCTGAACGGGCTGACAGCCTGATCAAATCGCTGTCATGCGAGTTCATAAAATCCGCCGACGATGGCGCCGTAGACGACGTGTGCGATGACCGTGACAAAGGGCGTGCGCCGTCCGTAGTGCAACCCCAGGAATCCGGGTGGCTGAAGCTGGCGTGCCGGAGTCGGTCCGTAGTCCTCGGTCGCCATGCGCGGATGCACGTACGGCAGCAGGGGAACGATGACCAGCAGCACAAAGAGCGCGTGCAACATGCCCCCGAGTGCGCCCAGCCACCAGGTCGCGGCGCGCAGGCTTTCGAAACCGACGGCATAGAGCGTGGCGAGCGCCCAGCCCATGGCGACGTGCATGAAGGAGCCGGCTACCATGGCCCTGGAGCGGTTCGGCGTAACCATGGTACCGAGCATGAACGGGATAGCCATGCGCGTCCAGCCCAGCCATTGGCTACCCGAAAGGATGGTGGTCAGGGCAACCGTCGCGACAAAACCCCACAACAACGCGCTCGGTACGTTCATACGCGCACGTCTCGCTTTTCGGGTGCTGCGACGCTCTTGCGTGAAGGCCCTTGGCCGGCGCATTGCTCGAGCGTGACGGCAGCGTTGATCAAGCCGAGATGCGTAAACGCCTGCGGAAAATTGCCGAGAGCTGCGCCCGTCGCCGGCTCGATCTCCTCGGAGAACAGGCCGACGTCGTTGGCGAATCGGAGCAGGTACTCGAATTCCTGTTGTGCGCGCTCTAACTGGCCCGCGAGCGCGAGGTGAATGACCGCCCAGAAGCTGCACAAGGTAAACGTGCCTTCGCCCTCCGGAAGCCCATCCGGCACCAGGTAGCGGTACAACAGGCCGTGCGCTCCCAGGCGCTCGCGCACGCGTGCATGCGTGCCGCGCATCCGTTCCGAGCTCGCGTCCGCGTAGCCGTGCAGCGAGAGCAGCAGCAAGCTCGCATCCAGCACGTCGCTGTCGAACACCGCGACATAGCTGCCGAGACCGTTGTTATAGCCGTGGGCTTCTATCGCAGCGCGCAAAGCGGCGCGTTCGCGCCGAAACTCCTGCGCGGGAACACGGATGTGCCCCTGGTCGTGCATGCGCAGCATGAGATCGAGCGCGACCCAGCACATTGCCTTCGAGACGGTGTGGTGACGGCGTCCGGCGCGAATTTCCCATAGTCCCTCGTCGGGCTCTCGCCAGCGCCGGCATACGGTCCGGCCGAGGCCGTTGAGCAGGCGCGCGGCCGCCCGATCGAGCCTGCCGCCGCGTTCGATGAAGTGGTATGCGGCGCCAATTACTTCGGCATAGACATCCAGCTGGAGCTGATCGCAGGCGCCGTTGCCGACGCGCACGGGCGCCGAACGCATGTATCCTTCCAGGTGCGGCAACTCGCGCTCGCGCAGGCGCGTCTCGCCATAGACATCATACAGCACCCGTAGTTCGGGCCAGGTAAGCGCGGTTGCATGCAGCAGCCAGGCCAGAAAAGATTCGGCCTCACGATGATAGTCCAGTTCGAAAAACGCGCGCACCGTGAGTGATGCATCCCGCAGCCAGCAGTACCGGTAATCCCAGTTGCGGTTGCCGCCGATCTTTTCCGGCAGGCTCGAGGTAACCGCCGCGACCACGGCTCCCGATGGCGCGAATGTCAGCAATTTGAGTGCGAGGGCGCTGCGCACGACGGCGTCGCGATATGGGCCATGATAGTCGCAGCGGGCCGTCCAGTCCCGCCACCAGCGTTGCGTGATGTCCAATTTGAAGCGGCTATAGCCGCCCAGGGGCGACAGAATGACGGGATCGTTCTGGTCGAAGCAGACCGACACGAATCGAATCTCACCAGCGCGCAGGACGGTGCGGCCGCGTAGCGCACCGTCAGTGTCAGGCTCCAAAGGCATTTCCGAGCGTACGGCGAGAACGCTGCGCCCATGCTCGTACAGGAAGCCGAGTGCGCCCTGCTGTAGCAGGCGCGCCCGACACTGCCCGTATTCGGGGCGTGGATCACAGAGGACCTCCACTTCCACCTCGCCACTCGTACACTCGACCATGCGCAGGATCTCGTGCTCCGGCCAGAGCTGCCGCGCCTTCTCGCGCTCCGTTGCGGCCGGCATGCAGTCGCGGACGATGAGTGCACCGGTGGGAGTCGTGAACGTCGTCGCCAGCACATTGGTGTGCGGGATGTAACGGCGCTCCACCCGCGCAGGCGCTACCGGCCTGATCTGGAAGCGCCCGCCCCGCTGGGCATCGAGCAACGCGCCGAACACGGATCCGCCGTCGAAGCGAGGCAGGCATAACCAGTCAATGGAGCCGGTTCTGCCGATCAGTGCGGCGGTTCGGCAGTTGCCGATGACTGCGTAATCGGAAATCGGAGAATAATCGGACATGCTCGGCCGCGCCGCACGTTTCGCTCCGCTAACCGGGGCGCACCGGCAGATAGTTCCCGGTGCCAAATGATTAGAGGCGCTACGGGAAGGCGCTACGGGACTGCGCTACGGGAAGGCGCTACGGAACTGCGCTACGGGAAGGCGCTACGGAACTGCGCTCCGGGACGGCGCTACGGAACTGCGCTCCGGGACGGCGCTCCGGGCAGGCGC
>JBQTJO010000073.1:0-4888 GCA_052387015.1 Gemmatimonadota bacterium | reverse complement strand
GCCGCCGTTGGTGTAGCCGCAGCCGACACCCACGGTCTTCGTACCGATGATGGTAGCGGCGCGGTTGTCCTGGAGCACGGCCGCGAACAGCTCGGATGCCGACGCCGTGTTCTCATCCACCATGATGTAGAGCTTGCCATCGTAGGGCTGCGGCTGGCGCAGCTCGCTCAGGTATGCATCGGTGCGGTAGCGCGGCTTCTCGACGACGTTCCAGCAGGCGACCCGGTTTCCGCTCCAGATCGGGCTCAGGTCACAGGCGACACGCGGCGACGCGAGCGCAATCGGCGTCAGCGCGGCCGCCGCGTAGTCCGCCCATTCGGTGCCGCCACCGTGGCTGAAATCATCCTGACAGTCCGCATCGCATACGCCGTCGCGTGCACTGTGGAAGGCGAGCCACGCGCGATCACACGACGCGCCGTAGGCGTACTGCCGGAAGAGCGGAACGCGGATGATACCGTAGCGGCGGCCGTTCTCGAGCGTGAGCACGCCGCCTGCGAATTCGGTCGACGGGTCTTCCGTCAGCCCGGCATGTTCGATGTCGCTGGACGGCCGCTTCCGTTTGTAGCCGAGTGCTTTACAAGCTTCAGCGGCATTCATCGCGAAATCGATGCGCGGCTCGTCATGGCTACGCGGCAGCAGATCGATCAGTGCGGCGATCGGGCGCGGCGGACCCGATTCGATGTGAAAATGGCCGTCGTTGAAGCCGGCAATGAAGATCGCGATGGCCGCGCGCGCTTCGGAATCGGTCTTCACGCGCGCGAGTGCGTCGAGCGCGGTCCGGTTCAGCGCCGGCAGGTCCACGGCCTTGGACGACGTCGCCCATTTCAGATTCCCGTAATTACGCTCGGTTTCACGCTTGAGCTGATCGAAATCCGCGAGCCAGGCCGCACGCTCGAACGCGACGCGGTCGCCGAGCATAAACGCCGCGATCGGCACAGTTTCAAAGGTGCGATGACTCGGTGTATTGTGCCGGTGTATTGTGCCGGTGTATTGTGCCGGTTAATTGTGCCGGTTCATTGTGCCGGTGTATTGTTCCGGTGTATTGTCCCCCATGCGTACGATCTACACGATCGGCCATTCCACCCGCTCGATCGACGAGTTCATCGAACTGCTGAAGCAGAACGGCATCGAGCGACTCGTCGATGTGCGCCGCTTCCCCGGCTCGAAACGCTACCCGCACTTCGGGGGCGAGCAGCTTCCTATCCAGCTCGAGGCGGTCGGCATCACGTACCAGCACGCCGAGATCTTCGGCGGCCGGCGCACGCCGCGCGCGGACTCGCCGAATCAGGCGTGGCGCAATCCGCAGTTCCGCGGCTACGCGGACCACCTGGACACGCCGGACTTCCAGGTAGCGCTCTCCGCGCTCATCGAGCAGGCCGGCTCGGAGCGGCAGGTGCTGATGTGCGCGGAGGCCGTGCCCTGGCGCTGCCACCGGCAGCTGATCGCGGATGCGCTGATCGCGCGCGGCGTGCGCGTGCTCGACATCATCGGTGCGGGCGAGCCGGCCGAGCACAAGCTGAGCGCGCATGCGCGCGTGCTCGCGGACCGGCGCGTCGTCTACCCGGCTGCCGGCGCGCAGATCGATCTACTCTGAATTGCCACATCCGCCCGGAACCGACCGAAATACCGCACCCACTGCGGCGGCTCGCCGAAATCCTTGCAGTCATGGCGCGCCTCGTGCCATAGAAGACCATGCGGCATGCGCCGCACGGTTCGGGTCTGGGGAGGATGTGGTTTATGGCAGTCGCACAAAAAGTGGGCGCTTCGCTCAAATCGATACATGCGGTCCTGCTCGTCGCGGCGATCACGGCATGCAGCGGCAATCCCGCGCCCGCGTCCGCGAGTAAGGACAACGACGTCTCGGTCGGCTACGGCACGCAGGACGCGCGGGAAGTCAGCGGCTCGGTTGCATCGCTGTCCGGCGATGTGGCGGAGAGAACGCACGCGACGAGCATCGAGGAGCTGATCCGCGGACGGGTCGCGGGTGTGCAGGTTCTCAGGAAGGCGAACGGCGAGTTCAGCATTCGCATTCGCGGCGCCGGCAGCTTCATGGGCAGCGGCGAGCCGCTGTTCGTGATCGACGGCATGCCGTTGCCGGAAGAAGGCGCGTCGACCGCGATCGCGTCCATCGCGCCGGTCGATGTCGTGCGCATCGATGTGCTGAAGGATGCGGGCGCGACCGCGATCTACGGCGTGCGTGGCGCGAACGGCGTGATCGTCATCACGACGCGGCGCAGCAACTAGCGCGCGAGCAGCCCGGGCGCGACCGGCTCCACGCTCGCGCCCGGCGCGGCGGTGCAGACATAGAGCATCGGGCGCGGCCCGAACGCCTGTTCGTAAGCATGTGCGACATGCGCGACGAAGGCGCTGGCGGCCGCGCTCTCGACCAGCGCGACCGCGCAGCCGCCGAAGCCCGCGCCCGTCATGCGTGCGCCAATGCAGCCCGCCGCGGCGCGCGCGATTTCCACGATGCCATCCAGTTCAGCGCTCGACACCTCGAAATCCTCGCGCAGACTCTGGTGGCTCTCGTTCATCAGCCGGCCGAGCGTCTGCACGTCGCCGTTGACCAGCGCATCGGCGGCCTTGAGCGTGCGCTCGTTCTCGGTGATCACGTGCCGCGCGCGCTTGCGCATCGGCAGCGCCATGTCGTCGGCACGCGCGGCAAAGGTGATGCTGTCGACGTCGCGCAGCGCCGCGACACCCAGAAATTCGGCGGCCGCCTCGCAGTGCATGCGCCGCTCGTTGTAGGCCGAGTCGACCAGCCCGCGGCGCGTGAGCGTGTCCAGGATCACGACCGCGGTGCCGGGCGGCATCGGCACGTGCCGCGTGAGCAGCGTGCGGCAATCGATCAGCAGCGCGTGATCTTCGGTGCCGGCGGCCGAGATCATCTGATCCATAATGCCGCAGTTCACGCCGATGAAGACGTTCTCCGCGCGTTGCGCGAGCACCGCCATCTGCCGCGCATTCCAGTCGAGACTGCCGGCCGCTGCGAAGGCGCGCGCCGCCGCCAGCTCGAGCGCGGCGCTCGAGGACAGGCCGGCGCCGATCGGCACGTCGCCCGCGATCACGCCTTCCAGACCGTGCAGCCGCCAGCCGTTCAGCTGATTCAGCGCCAGCGCCACCGCGTGCACGTACTTCATCCAGCCGCTGCTGGAGCAGGTCGTATCGTCGACGTCGAATTCTTTCTGGCTGGAGAAATCGAGCGAATGCAGCGAGACCTTGCGATCGGCGCGCCGGCGGTACGCGATCCAGACGCCGCGATCGATGGCCAGCGGCAGGACGTAGCCGTCGTTGTAGTCGGTGTGCTCGCCGATCAGGTTCACGCGGCCGGGCGCGCGCGCGATCGTCTCGGGCGCGCTGCCGAAGCGCGCATGAAACGCTTGCAGCACGGATGAGCGAAGCGGCGAGCTGGCCGCGCTCATGCGTATTGCAGCGCGCTGGCATGCACGTCCGACAGCGCGCGCAGCCGCTCGGCTGCCTGCTCGGCCGTGAGGTCGCGCTGCGCCTCAGCCAGCAGCTCGAAGCCGACCATGAACTTCTTCACGGTCGCCGAGCGCAGCAGCGGCGGATAGAAGTGGGCATGCAGCTGCCAGTGATTCGCGGCGCCGGCGTCGAAAGGCGCGCCATGCCAGCCCATCGAGTACGGGAACGAAACGCCGAACAGGTTGTCGTAGCGCACGAGAATCTGCTTCAGCACGCGCGCGAGGTTGTCGCGCTCGGCGGCGCGCAGTTCGGGCAGGCGCGCCACCGGCCGGCGCGGCAGCAGCAGCAGCTCGAACGGCCAGATCGCCCAGTGCGGCACCACGGCCAGCCAGTCATCATTGGCAACCACGACTCTCTCGCCGCTCTGCGCTTCCGCCTGCGCATAGTCGAGTAGCAGCGCGCGGCCGTGCTCCGCGAAATGCGCGCGCTGCTGGCGGTCCTCCTTGTGCGGCTCGCTCGGCAGCACGTCCAGCGCCCAGATCTGCCCGTGCGGATGCGGATTCGAGCAGCCCATCACCTCGCCCTTGTTCTCGAAGACCTGCACCCAGCGGTACGTGCGCCCGAGCTCGGCCGACTGGTCGGCCCACGTGTCGATCACGGTGCGGATGCCGGCGAGCGCCATCTCGGCGAGCGTGAGGTCGTGGCGCGGCGAGAAGCAGACGACGCGGCACGTGCCCGCTACCGGTTCGCTGCGCAGCAGCGGCTGCGCGTGCGCAGCATCGGAAGCGTAGTCCCGTGGCGCCGTCCCGTAGCGCCGTCCCGTAGCGCCGTCCAGGTGCGGCAGCAGGGCGGGGAAGTCGTTGGTGAAGACGTGCGTGGCATCGTAATCGGGATTGCGCTCGCCCTGCGCGCGCGCGTTGCCCGGACACAGATAGCAGTCGCCATCGTAGGGCGGGCGCTGCGCGGACACGGCACGCTCGACCTGGCCCTGCCACGGCCGCTCCATGCGGTGCGGCGAGACCAGCACCCACTCGCCCGTGAGCAGGTTGAGGCGCCGGTGCGGCCGCTCGCGCGCTCGGTCGCTCATTGTTCAGCTCACGGCCGAACCGAGAACTTGTAGATCGTACGCGATCGATACTCCTGCCCCGGCCGCAGGATCGTCGAGGGAAATGCGGGCTGGTTCGGCGAGTCGGGGAAATGCTGCGTCTCCAGCGCGAAGCCGAACCGATGCTTGTATACGACGCCGCCTTTGCCGGTCAACGTGCCATCCAGAAAGTTGCCGGAATAGAACTGCAGCCCCGGCTCGGTCGTGAAAATCTCCAGCACGCGCCCGCTGGCCGGCTCGTATACTTCCGCGGCCTGTACCAGCTCGCGCGAGCCGTCCGCTCGATTCAGCACGAAATTGTGATCGTAGCCGAGGCCGAAGCGCAGCTGCTCATTCGCCTCGCCGATGCGCGCGCCGATC
>JBQTJO010000072.1:0-7618 GCA_052387015.1 Gemmatimonadota bacterium | reverse complement strand
CAAAGCGAAACTGACGATGAGAAAAGCCTACGGTTTTCGCAGCTACCGAGCTATGGAAATCGCTTTATATCATGCACTTGGTGCTTTGCCTGAGCCTCAAGTCACCCACAGATTCTGCTGACGAGGCTTTTTTTTGGATCCTCGCGCCGGCGATTTACCACTGCGATATCATGCCCTCGCGTTCTGTGAAATCTCTGTAGATCCGTGTAATCTGTGTGTGACTCGCCGTAACGACCTACGTGTCCTCTCTCACTAACGCGTATCTCTCTATCTTCTTATAGAGATTGCTCCTCGGCATGTCGATTGCGCGCGCGGTCTCACTCACGTTCCAGTCGTGCTCGCGCAGCTTCGCGAGAATGAACGCGCGCTCCGCGCGCTCCTTGAAATCGGCAAAGGTCCGCGCCGCGAGCAGGTCGCCGCTCAGTGCGCCGCCCGCCTGCGCGCCGCCGCCGCCGACCAGCCGGTCGACATCGCCGATCGTGATCTCGCTGCCGCGCGCCAGGATCAGCAGCCGCTCGACGGTGTTGCGCAGCTCGCGCACGTTGCCCGACCACTCCATGCGCGCGAGGCGCTCGAGCGCGGCGTCGGTGCTGGCGCGCGGCGGCAAGCGCTGCTCCTCGACCGCCTTGTCGATGAAGTAGCGTACCAGCATCGGGATGTCCTCGCGCCGCTCGCGCAGCGGCGGCACGTGGATCGGCACGACGTTCAGGCGGAAGAACAGATCTTCGCGGAAGCGGCCGGCCGCGATCTCCTTCTCGAGCATCTTGTTGGTCGCGGCAATGACGCGCACGTCCACGCGAATCGGCTTCTCGCCGCCGACGCGCGTGATGATGCCTTCCTGCAGCGCGCGCAGCACCTTGGCCTGCGCGGCCAGGCTCATGTCGCCGATCTCGTCGAGGAACAGCGTGCCGGTATCCGCCTGCTCGAACTTGCCGGGCCGGTCGCTGACCGCGCCGGTGAAGGAGCCCTTCACGTGGCCGAACAGCTCGCTTTCGATCAGCTCGGATGGGATGGCGGCGCAGTTGACTTCGATGAACTGTTTCTCCGCGCGCGCGGACAATCTGTGTATCGCGCGCGCGACCAGCTCCTTGCCGGTGCCGTTCTCACCCGTGATCAGCACGCGCGCGTCGGTGGGCGCGACCTTCTCGATGCGATCGAGCAGTGCGCGAATCGCGAAGCTGCGGCCCACGATCTCGTACCGGCTCTCGACCGCGCCGCGCAGCCGCGCGTTCTCTTCCTCGAGCCCGCGGTGCTGGAGCGCATTGCGAATGGTGACCAGCAGGCGATCGGTGTCGAGCGCCTTCTCGAGGAAATCGTACGCGCCGCGCCGGGTCGCTTCCACCGCGGTCTCGATGGTGCCGTGACCGCTGATCATGACGACGATCGCGCCGGGATCCTGCTCGCGAATCCGGTCGAGCACCTCGAGGCCATCCATGCGCGCCATCTTCACGTCGAGGAACGTCAGGTCCGGCTTGAACTCGCCGTACGTCGACAGGGCTTCGCCGCCGCCGGCCGCAACCCGCACGTCGTGCCCTTCATACTCGAGGACCTGCCGCAGGATTTTGCGGATGCCCTCTTCGTCGTCGACAACCAGTAAGCGCGCCATGCCGTTCTCGCCTATTCGCGCACGAAATAAAGGGAATCGCCGCGAACGTACGCGGCAGCCGCGCCGGGCGGAAGCGGCACCGCCAGCGCATCCTTCGGCAAACCCGGCTCATCTTTACGCCCGAGCTTGCGCAGCGCGCCGGGCACCAGCCGCTGCGGCAGCGGGATGCGCGCGGCCCTGACCCGGTCGACCGCGAGCGCGATGCGCCGGCCGCTCAGTGGCAGCAGCTCGCCGATCACCTCGATCTCGGTCGTGTCCGGCAGGAAGCTCGCCGCCTCGCCGATCTCGCTGACCGACGGCAGCCGCTCGACGGGCACGCGTCCGGTCACGCCGATGCGGTCGTCCTTCAGCACGATTCTGGGCGAGTCCACGAAGGCCGGCAACAGCTCGCGATACTTGTACAGCAGCAGACTCTGCAGCTCGACCTCGTTCAGCGCCACGCGATCCTGCTCGCCGCTGCGCAGCTTCGCGAGCTTGTCCTGCGCCGCCTCCGCCAGCTCGGCCGACGGCCCGAGCGGCTCCTCGCCGCCGCGCATGTCACGCCACACGTCGGCAATGCGCTCGCGATTGAGAATCGCGAATACCGCAATCGCCACGACCAGCACGACGCTGAAGATCGATCTAATCAGACAACCCATTCCGTTCGATCCTTTCATAACGCGCGCCACGCGAGCCGGTGTGGCTGCGCATCAGGTCGACCGCGTCGATCCTGATTCTGGCTTTGTACCCGAACGAGCCGGTGATTCGATCCAGCGCGGCGGCGTCGACGTGTCCTGCATTCGGTCGTGCGCGACCGAGCGTGATGTGCGGGTGAAACGGGCGCGGCTCGCGAGGAAAGCCGAGCGGCTCGATGTGCTGCTCGAGGTTCTGCTGTAACGTGGTCAGCACGGGCGGCGCTGCCACCCCCAGCCAGATGACACGCGCGCGCGCACGCGAGGGGAACGCGCCGAATCCGTCGAGGTCGACGTCGAAAGGAGAGATACCGGCGAGCGCCGCACGCGTCGCGCGGCGAATCGCGGCAAGTCGATCCTCCTCGACCTGGCCGAGAAATTTGAGCGTGATGTGGAGGGCTTCGGACTCGACCCAGCGGAACGGCAGCGGGCTTTGCTCGAGCGTGGCGAGCACGCCGGCGAGGCGCGCTTGCTCCGCGTCAGGCAGATTCAGCGCGAGGAACAGACGCACCGTGCACCTTCCTCGCCCCCACGACCTGCGCCACGGCGGCGATCGCGCGGTCGACATCCGCGACCGTCGACGACCAGCCGAGCGAGAAACGGACGGCGCCGGTCTTCTCGGTGCCGAGCAGCTTGTGCACTTCGGGCGCGCAATGCAGTCCCGGCCGCGTCAGCACCGCATGCTCGCGATCGATGCGAGCCGCGAGCGTCGGCACGTCGACCGCATCGGCGGTGATGGTGACCAGCGCCGCACCAGCCGGCGCGGCCGGCGAGAGCACGCGCACGCCCGGAATCGCTGCAAGGCCGTCACGCAGCCTCTGCTTCAGCTGCATGCCGTGCTCGTGCAGCTGCTGCACGCCGCGCTGCTGAATCCATTCGATACCCGCCAGCAGGCCGGCCAGGCCGGGCGCGTTGGGCGTGCCCGCCTCGAGATGATCCGGATACGAGGCCGGCATGTCGCGCAGCAGCGAGTCGCCGCCGGTGCCGCCGCGCAGCAGCGGCGCCAGCTCGAGGTCTGCGCGCACCCACAGCGCGCCGGTGCCCTGCGGGCCGAGCAATCCCTTGTGACCGGTGAGCGCGACCATGTCGACGTCGTCCGCCGCAACAGCAACGTGCATGTGCCCCGCCGATTGCGCGGCATCGACCAGCACGAGCGCGCCGGCTTCGTGTGCGAGTGCGGTAAGCGCGCGCACGTCGAGCACGGTGCCGAGCACGTTCGAAACCGCGTTCAGAACCACCAGGCGCGCGCCCTCGAACTTCTGCTTCGCCTGCTCCAGGTCGATCGAGCCGTCGGGCGCGCCGCTCAGCATGCGCACTTCGACGCCGCGCTCGAGCGCGAGCTGATGCACCGGGCGCAGCACGGCATTGTGATCGTACGCGGTGATGACGACGACATCGCCCTGCCTCACAGTGCCGAGCAGCGCCGTGTTCAGCGCGTGCGTCGCGTTGAACATGAAGGCGACGCGGCCGGGATCGCCCGGAACGCCGAGCAGCTTCGCGATCGCCCTGCGACAGCGGAACGCGACGCGCGCTGCATCGACCGCGAGACGATGGCCGCCGCGCCCGGGCGAAGCACCGCAGCCTTCCATGTAGTCGAGCATGGCGCGCGCGACTTCGGGCGGACGCACCGCGGATGTCGCGGCGAAGTCGAGGTAGATACAGTCGGTCATGCAAACATCCTAAGGTCGATCGCCACGTAACGGAAGCCGCGCTGTCTCAGCTCGGGCGCCATTCTGCGGGCGTGCTCCAGCGGCTGATCGACAACTGCGATCTCGCTGGTGTTCGGTGCCTTCAGCTGCGTGAGGCCCTGGTTCAGCGAGCCGCTGCGGTAGCCTTCGACATCCAGCAGCACCTGGCCGAAGCCGAGCTCGCGCAGCGCCGCGTTCACGTGCTGCGCGCACCGCAGCATCGTCTGCAGCTCGGCGGGCGCGACCTCGAGCCGCGCCAGCGTGCCGTGATGGCGCACGCGGAACTCACGAATACCCAGATCGCGCACGATCTGTTCAGCCGCCTCGACCTGGCGCAGGCGTTCGGGTGTGACCGCCAGCCCGTAAGGCAGGCGACTCGACAGGCAGGGCGCGGACGGCTGATCCCAGGTCGGCAGGCTCCGCGCGCGCGATAACTCGCGAATCTCCGCTTTGGTCAATCCGGCTTCCTGCAAGGGCGAGCGCACGCCGTGCTCGCGCGCGGCCTGCGCGCCGGGACGGTAGTCGTGCGCGTCGTCGGCATTCGAGCCATCCACGATGGTCTCGAGCCCGCGCGCGCGCGCGACCGGCGCCAGCCTGGACCACAGCTCGGTTTTGCAGAAGTAGCAGCGGTTGGTCGGATTCGCGAGGTAGTTGCGGTCGCTCAGCTCGTCGGTGCCGATCTCGAGATGCGGGATACCGAACTCGCGCGCGATCGCGCGCGCGGTCTCCCATTGCACGAGCGGATAGGATGCGCTGCGGCCGGTCACGGCCAGAATTCGGTCGGCCCCGAGAACGTCGAGAGCGTAGACGGCGAGAAAAACGGAATCGACGCCGCCCGAGTAGCCGATGCAGACGGAGTCGCAATCCTGCAGAATTTCAATCAGTCTGTGCTGCCTGTCCATGGTGCCTGCAAAGCTAGGGACTCAGGCACCATGGAGCAAACCGCGTGCGATCAGTGTCCGTGCAAAACCGGAGGCCGCTCCTCCGCGGTGATCGCGGCCGGCGCGGCCGCTGCAGCGGCGGCTGCCACCGCGCGCAGGCGGCGCGTGGCGCGCAGCCCGTAGTAGACGAACGCGATGCCGAACGCGAGCAGCACGAGTCCCCACCAGAGATTCACGTTATGGCCGAGCGAACGCGCGTAGACCGCGGGATCGCTGACCAGCCCGAAGCCGGCCAGCACGGCGCCGAGCATCGTGAACATCAAACCGATCGGCAGCCGGATATCGAGGCCCATCTCTTATCTCCTAGAAGAACGCGACGTTGAGCAGCAGGGTCAGCGCCAGCACCGCCAGCGCGAGCGACGATGGCTTCTGGTACCACGCCAGCCCGGTGTCTTTCGGACGCTCGGTCAGCGCATAGACCAGGCCGCGCAGCTCGCTGTCGGGGCGCGGCGCGGTCACCATGCTCACCACGATGGTCACCACGAAACAGGTCGTCCAGGCGTAGATGGCGGTCCAGAAGTTCTGCGCCATCTCGCTCGGATAACTGTGCAGAATCGCACCGAGCCATGCGCCCTTGAAGGTCCCTGCAACGGCGCCGACGGGCAATGTGAGCCCGTGATGCAGGGCCGCCGCCGCCGTGCCGGCGACCAGACCCGTGAATGCGCCGTGTCCGGTCGTGCGTTTCCAGAACATGCCTAACAGGAAGGTCGCGAACAGCGGCGCATTCACGAACGCAAAGACGAGCTGCAGCATGTCCATGATGTTGTTGAACTGCGTCGTCGCATAAGCGGTCAGCACGGACAGACCGATGCCGAATACGGTCGCGGCCCGGCCCATCCAGAGATAGTGCGCGTCGGACGCGTTCTTGTTCACGTACGCCTGATAGATGTCGTACGTCCACACCGTATTGAACGCAGTCACGTTGCCGGCCATGCCCGACATGAACGATGCCATGAGCGCGGTCAGGCCGAGGCCGAGCAGGCCGGGCGGGAAGTAATGGCCGAGCATGAGCGGAATCGTCATGTCGTAGTTGTAGCTGCCGTCGGGCCGGACCGGCAGAGAGAAACCGCTCTGCCCCGCGTGCGTAGTCAGCGCGATCGCGATCATGCCGGGCACGATCACCAGGAACGGGAACATCATCTTGGGGAACGCGGCGATCAGCGGCGTGCGGCGCGCAGCCGACATCGAATCCGCGGCCATCGCGCGCTGCACGACCAGGAAGTCGGTCGTCCAGTAGCCGAACGACAGCACGAAGCCGAGCCCCATCGCGAGGCCGAACCACTCGACGCCCATCGGATTCGCGGCCGGACTGGCCATGTGCGACCACGACTCGGTCCACGCGCCGGAGGCGAAGCCCGCCTGCTGTGCGGTCTCGCCCAAACGCGTCGTGAGTCCGGCCCAGCCGCCCACATCCTGGAGCGCGAGCAGCACGAGCGGCACGAAGCCGCCCACGATCAGGAAGAATTGCAGCACTTCATTGTAGATCGCAGACGTCAGTCCGCCGAGGAAGATGTACGCGAGCACGATCGCGGCGGAGACCAGCACGCTGAAGCTGAAGTCCCAGCCGAGCAGCGCGCCGAGCAGCAGCCCCATCGCGTACATCGAAATGCCGGAAGAGAAGACGGTCATCGCGGCAAACGAGATCGCGTTGAAGCCGCGCGTCTTTTCATCGAAGCGCAGCCGCAGATATTCCGGCACCGAGCGCGCGCGCGAGCCGTAGTAGAACGGCATCATGAACACACCGACGAACGCCATTGCCGGGATCGCGCCGACCCAGTAGAAGTGCGCGGTCGCAATGCCGTACTTCGCGCCCGACGCGGCCATGCCGATCACTTCCTGCGCGCCGAGATTCGCGGACAGGAAGGCCAGTCCCGCAACCCATGCGGGAATCGAGCGGCCGGACAGAAAGAAGTCCGTGCTCGAGCGCATGTAGCGCTTCAACGCGAAGCCGATGCCCACAACAAACGCGAAGTAAATGGCGAGAATCACGTAATCGACCGCGGCCAGCTGAATCGTGTTCACGGCTTCTCCTTCGGCTCGGATGCGACCGCCCGGACGCGCGGCAGCATGAGAATGGTCGGATCGAGTGGGAATCGTCCGAATCGTCTACCATAGATTGCGAGACCGCCGGGCTGCTCGTCACCGACCTCGAGGCGGATCACGAATTCGCCGCTGGCAGCCGCCCGCTCGATGGCCGCGCGCGGCAGCTTCACTTCCAGCAATTCGCCGAACGAGCCCGCCTCGCGCAACCGGCGGTCCTGCTTCTGATAGTGCCAGGACAGTATACCACGATGATCCGCGGGATCATCAGCCAAATTTTGCCGGCCCGCCACGATGCCGTTCACGCGCACGGTCACGCGACTCGGGAAGCGGGTCTCGTCCGTCATCGGGTACGCGTTCGGATTCAGACTCGGGTCGTGCGTGCCCAGGCCGCGCATGAAATCGCCCTGCTGCTTGCCCGCGTCGTCGCGGTCCTTGCCGAACAGCTGCTTGGCCGAGACCTCGGCCAGGAAGCTCACGGACTCGAGGTCCGTCACGCCCACACCAGGCGGCCACGCGACGCGATACTCGAAAAAGCCGGAGCCGGCGCCGTTCACCTTCAGGCCGTCCAGCACGTTCCACTGCTTGAGCGACCAGCGCGCGCCCGTGAAGCTCGCCGGATCGATGCGCAGCAGGCGCGCGATCTGCTCCTTGCCCATGCGCATTTCGCGC
>JBQTJO010000071.1:0-15167 GCA_052387015.1 Gemmatimonadota bacterium | reverse complement strand
CTCGATCGGCAGATAATCACCGAGCGGCTCGCACGAGAGCACGAAGCCGCCCGGATGCGTCGAGCGCAAACGCGGCACATCATCCAGCGTACGCAGTGCGGACAGCAGAGCGCGGCCTTTCGCATCGCCGAGCTCGAGTCCCGCGTCTCTGGCGAGCCCGGCTTCCAGTGCCGCGGCGCCCTCGGACGGCTCCACCCGATGCAGCCGCTTCGAGATCCGGAACGCCAGCTCGGCCGGATAGCCGAGCGCGCGCATCATGTCCTGCACCGCGGTGGGCGCGTGATAGAACTGCGTGACCGCACAGATCGCGGAGTGCTGCCGGCGATGCGTGTCGTACATGTAGTCCAGCACTTCCTCACGTCGATGCATCTCGAAGTCGACGTCGATATCCGGCGCCTCCGTGCGTCCGTCGGTCCTCACTTCCGAGAGAAATCTCTCGAACAGCAGCCCGTGCCGGATGGGATCGACCGCCGTGATGGCGAGGCAGTACGCGACCGCGCTGTTGGCCGCGCTGCCGCGACCCTGACACAGAATGTTGCGCGCGCGCGCGTAGCGAATCGCGTCCCACATGACGATGAAGAAGCCGGCGAAGCCGAGACGTTGAATCACGCCCAGCTCGTGCTCGATCTGCGCGCGCTGCCGATCGTCCAGCTCGCCCCAGCGCTGGCGCGCACCCTCGTATACGAGCTCGCGCAGGTAGCTGTCGTCGTTGTGGCCGGACGGCACCGGATACTTCGGCAGCGGCGGGCGCAGCCAACGCAGATCGAACGGCTGACATTCGGCAGCAATCGCTCCGGTGGCCTCCAGTCCACCTTCGCGACCTTGCCACAAGGCACGCATCTCGCGCGGCGACTTCAGCCGCCATTCGCCATTGGGCAGCAGCAGGCCCCACGCGGCCGCGGTGTTCACGCACACGTTTGCGCGATTCGCCGTGAGCAGCTCGTGCACGAGACGGCCGCTGCCGTCCAGATAGCGCGGGTCGTTGGACACGCACCAGGTGATCCGATTGCGCTCGGCAAGCTCGACCAGCGACGTCGCAAGAGACGCTTCGTGACCGCCCGCGTGATGCAGCTGCACCTCGAGCGCAAGGCGCTGGCCGAATACCTCGCGCCAGCGATCCAGCTCGTAGTTTGCTTCGACTCGCCGGTCGCTTTGCAATAAGGACGCGAAGTAACCGGTGGACGGACCGGTCAGGCAGAAAAGGCCATCACTGCGCTCGATCAAGTCCGCGAAGCTGATGTTCGGGCGGCCACGGCCGGGGATTTCGACGGAATATCTTTTTGCGAGCGGCGCGTTCTCACGCCCTTGCGCTCCCGCGCGCCACGTGTCGATCGCGCCGACCCGCGCCTGGGTCACGAGATGAGCGATATTGCGATAACCGGCTGCGTTCATGGCGAGCAGCGCGGTCGGATGGCCGTCCACGTTCAATTCGACGCCGCAAATCGGCTTGATGCCGGCGTGCTCCGCCGCCAGTGTGAAGCGAATGATGCCGCCGAGATCGGCCGTGTCGGTCAGGCCGAGCGCGGCGTACCCCAGCTCGGCGGCGCGCTGCACCAGCGCTTCGGGCGAGGTCGTGCCATCTCCGAACGAGAAGGCACTGTGGGCTCGCAGCTCTACATAGGTCATGCTGCCGGGAAGCTAGCCGAAGATTTACCGAAAATCAACGCCGTTCGTTGACACCCGAAGGAGGCCGGCGACATCTTATACACATGAAACGGACAAATCTTGTGCTTGATGAGAAACTGCTCGAGGAAACCCTGCGCCTGAGCGGGGAGCGAACCTACTCGCGTGCCGTGGAGCGCGCGCTCGAGGACTTCGTAAAACGCGCGCGCGCCGGGCGTATTCTCGAGCTGGCCGGGTCGGGCGCGTGGCAGGGCGATCTGCGTGAGATGAGAAAAGACGCGGACGCGGCGAAAGACACGCGTGCTGCTGGTTGATACCTCGGTATGGATCGAGTTCTTCCGGCGGCCGCAGCGCGCCGACGTGGCCGGCGCCTTCGAATTGGAGGAGGCTGTCACATGTCTGCCCGTGATTCAGGAAGTGCTTCAGGGCTTTCGCGACGAAGATGCCTTTCGTCTCGCGCGTGGTGCCATGCTCGCTTTCCCGATCGTTGAGTCGCCATTGGCCGGCGAGGTGTATCTGGAGGCCGTTGCGTTGTACCGAACGGCGCGCCGTGCTGGCGTGACCGTGCGCTCGTCGGTGGACTGCCTCATTGCGGCCTGCGCGCTTCGACATGATCTCACAATTTTCCATCACGATCGCGACTATGATGCGCTGGCCGCTGTTTCGGCTTTGCGTGTGCGCTCGCTGTTCGGCTGATATTCGAGAAGGCTGGCTGTTTCTCTCCAGTCGTGCGAAGCGGTGGCTGGTCAGTTTCCGGTGCGCGTGCCCTGCCACGTGCCGCTCAGACGCCGGCCGCTGCCGTCCGGACAAACCGGCCCATTCAACGTGCCATCGACACGCGTCGGATTTCCGGACCTGAAAGTGCCGGTAAAGGTGATCGCATCGTCGCCGCCGAACACGGCCACCGTAAAGCTGTTGCCGTTCATGGCCGCCGACGTGCTGGTGAAGGCCTGGTGGTAGGAATCGAACCAGTTCGTGACGTTCAGGGTAGTGCCGTTCACGGTAAAGCCGGCCGACCACGTAGCCGGGCGGCCCACCACCAGGCGCGCGCGTGAAGAGCGCGGTCACAGTGCGGTTACCGTTCATAACCACGACGCACGCCGTCACCCCAGCCAGAGGTCATGCCTGTCCAACTTTTGGGGACCGGCTCAGTTGAGGTGCTGTCGCTTTAGGCTCGCATGATGTGAAGGAACACGGCGGCACATGCCCCCAGCCAGGCAATGCCTGCAATGTGAATCCGCCGGCGCGCGACAGCGGCAGGAGTACCGAGCGTGATTGTGGTCGCCGCAAAACCGTAGCGAACCGCCAGCAGCATCCGCGCATCCAGTCTGACTCGATGCTCCATGAAAAGGAAGGGCACCGCAAGCATGGCTGTCAGAATGATCACGCCGAGTGCGCTCAGGCCGAAGAGCGCGGCCGCGACCTGATCCGCCGTGCCGTCGAATTCACTGAAGCGCGGATCGAGGCCGCGGAACGCCTGCACAGTTTCGATCGCGTAGAAGTAGCCGAAGAGCAGCAGCGCGGCCGCGCGCCAGGCGCGCTCGCGCGCGGGCGCGAAACCCGCGACCGGCAGCAGCGCGGCAAGGGTGAGCACGTAGATGCCGACGCCGATATCGAACCCGGCGGTGTCGAGCAGGTCGGCTTCCGGCGGGATCTGCACCCCGAGGAACGGAACCGAGGCAAGACAGAAAGACCCGAGCACGAGGCCGAGCGCTCCGAGCGCGGTCAGCTGCGGTTCGCGCGCCAGCCTTGTCCCGGTGATCCCGAGCATCAAACGCAATTCGGACATGATCTCCCGCAGCGGTGAGCCTGTTGATGCATCACAAGATGGTGCTGCGCAGAGTCCACGGACAACGCTGATCGCATAAGGATTGCGTGGCGGCTCGGTCCATGGACCAGCACAAACGCCAGGAGCGCTGGCGCATCCTGGTCGCGACCGAGCGGCTGCTCGATCCGATGATGGTCGTGCTCGGCTTTGTCTGGCTGGCGCTGCTGATCGTCGAGCTGCTACCGGGGCTCTCGCCCGCGCTTCAGCGCATCGGCACCGCGCTCTGGACTCGGCTAGATCACGGCTGTCCTCGCCTCATTGTTTCTGGGCAAGCGTATCAGCAAGTAGGGCGGCCAGAAGCGACGCAGTCGCGCTGAAAGTCAGTGCGGTCCGGCTCGACGCGTTGTGCTCATCGGCAAGGACGCGGTCGTTCGTCAATTGCCGGTGCGCGTGCCCTGCCAAGTGCCGCTCAGACGGCGGCCGCTGCCGTCCGGGCAGACCGGCCCGCTCAGCGTGCCGTTCACGCGCGTCGGGGTTCCGGACGTGAACGTGCCGGTGAAGGTGATCGCGTCGTCACCGCCGAAAACGGTTACGGCAAAGCTGTTGCCGTTCATGGCCGCCGCAGTGCTGGTGAACGCCTGATGGTAGGAATCGTACCAGTTGGTGACGTTGAGCGTGGTTCCGTTCACCGTGAAGCGCGCAGACCAGGTGTGCTGCTGCGCGGAGCAGAATCCGAGCGCTGTCGTGTTCGCAGTGCCGGACCACTGCCCGGAGATGTCGTCGATGGTGCTCGAGCGCGCATCGAAGACCGCCGTAACGACGAGGTTCGAGTTCATCGTAACGATACAGGCCGGACTCGTGCTGTTGTCGCAACCGCCCAGCCAACGCGAGAAGACCGAATTGCCATCCGGTGTGGCAAGCAGCGAGACGTTGGTGCCGGCCGTGTAGGTTGCGCGCGCCGGCACAATCGAGACGCTGCCGCGGCCGGTGCCCGCGGTGTTCACGGTGAGCGTGTAGGGGCCGCCCGGCGGACCGCCACCGCCGGGAGCCCTGCTGAAGAGTGCGGTGACCGCGCGGTTGCCGTTCATGACCACGACGCACGCTGTCACTCCCGTGCAGTCCCCCTGCCAGCCACCGAATACCGAGCCCTGCGCCGCCTGTGCGGTCAGCGTGACGCTGGCGCCCGCCGCGAATCGGCTGCCGGCGGGATTGCGAGCGACCGTGCCGGCGCCGTCACCGCTCGTGGTGACGGTCAGCGTGAACGAGTCCGGACGTTGAGCCGTACCGCCGGCAAAGGCACTGGCCCGGCTGATGAACGTGTCCCTGGTATTGCCGCGGCCGTCGAACGGCAGCACACGTCCGCTGCCTGCTTCGGAGAGCGCGTCGTCCAACGCAGTGAGCAGGCGCGCCGCATTGGTACGCTGGTTCTGAGACCAGAGGCGCTCCAGCACACGCGAGACCTCCGCGGTCGCCGGTGACGTGCCCGAACAGGTCTGCGTGCCAATCGGTACGTTGTCGCCGAGCGCGTAAAGCACGGACGGCGAGTTCGTGTTGAAGTGGTTGTAGTATTTCTGCGGCACGCCCAGCACCGACGCACCGCCCACTATACGCACATGTTTCTTTTCGGCGGGGTAGGCGCGCTCGAGCTCGGCAACCATCCCATCCATTGGAATGCCGGCGTTGCCTGCCGCGACGATCAGAATGGTGCGGTCAAACGCCGGCTGATTCAGTTCCCGGTGCAATTGCAGGACGAAGAGCAGGTCGGTCAGGAATTGGTGCTGCGCATTGCTGACGGCCGCAACTTTCGCGGCGGAACAGCGACCCGCATCGCAGCGCGCCTCGAACGAGGCGTACGACTGGAGCGACATGTTTGCGATCAGCGGCTCGTTCAGCCGCGCGGCCGTGGAAATCTCTTCGGCGAAGCGCGCCATCAGCTCGTTCGTGCTCTTGCCGCTCAGATCGATGGTCTTGACCGCGGCCCCCGAGGCACCCGCCTTCGCGCGCATCAGCGGTCCGTGGTCGCGCAGACATGCGTCGCCGGTCGTGCCGGTGAAGTAATCGAAGACACCGATGCCGAGCGCGGCGGCGTGCGGGTAGGCAGGGGCCAGGGCTCGCAAACCGGCCGTCGAGCGGTCCAGGCTCGTCATGAAACGATCCTCGCTGCCCTTCCCCGTCAGTACGAGATACTGGCCGACCATCGGCAGCGCCGCGACCAACTGCCCGCCGGCGCGTTCGACTGCGCTGCGTACAGCCGTAACGTTCGAGCGCGCGTTCGTCCACAGCATCACGAATCCCGGGTAGGCCGTGACGGTCAGCAGCTGCGAACCATCGCGGTAGCTCACAGGCTCGGGCGAGGGCATGGTGGCTGTGAAACGAATCGCGCCATCCAGCAAAGTCGGAGTGGTGGTCGGCGGCGGAGCGACCGGCGGCGGCGGCGGCGGCGGCGGCGGGGCGACCGGTCCGGCCGGCGTGCCCCGATCGTCGCGGGAATCGCCGCACGAGACCAGCAGGGCGACCAGGGCGGCCCGCAGGGGGCCTGCCTTCAGGATACGCGCACGACCCGGATGCGCATGCAGGTGACGCCCATACGAACCGCGATGACGCATTCCGCTATTCCATTCTGGCGGAAGCGGCTCAACCTGGTGGCTGCTCACCGGGCTCGCACTGCGCCTCCAGCATAGCTGCATGCGCCACGACCATGTTTACAGGGGGCTGTAGCTGAATACTTAAGGCAGGCCCCGTCGTAACTCAAGCCTAGCAAAATCTGGATGAGGTCGGCTGCGTTCGATCATTCGGCCGCACCGTCATTGCTCGCAATTCGAAGCGTTGCAGCTCACACTGCCACGCGCCCAGCGGCGCAAATCTCGATCGCAAACTCGAGAAACCCTGCGCCGAGCGGGGAGCGACCCTGCTCGCGTGCCGTGGAACGCGCGCTCGAGGAGCTCGTAAAGCGCGCGCTGCATCTGCGGTGCACGACCAGGGCATGTCGCCGCGCTTTCCGCGCTCGGCCAGCTGCCAAAGCTTCGGCAGGTACAGACTGTCCGAGATGATCAGATGCTCGAATACCTGCCCAATGCTCCAGCCACCGGTCGGCGGGCGCCAGCCGATCTGCAGATAGCTCAACTGGCTCTGTAGTCGACCAATTGCGTCGATACTCGCGCGTACGTCCTGCGTTCGTTCGTTCAACCACTCATTGTTGCTTGCCATTTCAGCCTCTGTCTCACACTCTCACCTTCGCACATCCTCAAACTCTCAGGTTGCAATGGAAAGCGTCAATCCTGCCACCGGCCAACTGCTCGAGAGCTTCCCCGAGCCGAGCGACACGGATCTCGATCGCAAACTCGAGCGCGCCGCGCATACGTACGCCAGCTACCGGACAACGTCATTCAAGCAGCGTGCGCAATGGCTCTTACGCGCGGCCGAAATCCTGGAAGCCGAAAAACAGGCGTTCGGGCAGCTCATGACGCTCGAGATGGGCAAGCCGATTCTCGCAGCGGTAGCCGAGGCGGAGAAATGCGCGTGGGTGTGCCGCTTCTACGCGGAAAACGGCGAACGTTTTCTGGCGAACGAGGAAATCGCGACGGATGCGGAGAGGAGTTTCGTCGCATACCAGCCGCTGGGCGCCGTGCTCGCCATCATGCCCTGGAATTTCCCCTTCTGGCAGGTCTTCCGTTTCGCCGCGCCGGCGCTCATGGCCGGCAATGTCGGGCTGCTGAAGCACGCGTCCAACGTGCCGCAGTGCGCGCTGGCGATCCAGGCGCTTCTCGAGCGCGCGGGTTTTCCGGAGGGCGCGTTCCAGACACTGCTGGTCGGGCCGGAGCGGGTCGCGCGCATCATCGATGACGACCGCGTCGTTGCGGTCACGCTGACCGGCAGCGAGAAAGCGGGCAGTGCGGTCGGCAGCCAGGCCGGCAAACGCATCAAGAAGAGCGTGCTCGAGCTGGGCGGCAGCGACCCCTTCATCATCATGCCGAGCGCGCATGTCGAGCTGGCCGCGCAGACCGCGGTCAAGGCGCGCGTCATCAACAACGGGCAGTCCTGCATCGCCGCCAAACGCTTCATCGTGCACGAGCAGATCGCGGACGAAATCGAAGCGCGCATGGTCGAAGGCATGGAGAGCCTGCTGGTCGGCGATCCGATGGATGAATCTACGGACGTCGGCCCGCTCGCGACCGAGAAGATCCTGACCGGCCTCACCGGCCAGGTCCGCCGTTCGGTCGCGGCCGGCGCGCGCCTGCTCACCGGCGGCAACCGCATCGACATACCGGGCTTCTACTACGAGCCGACCGTGCTGACCGGCATTCCCGAGAACGCGCCTGCATTCAAAGAGGAATTATTCGGGCCGGTCGCATCGGTCTTTCGTGTGAAATCCGTGACGGAAGCGATCGAGGTGGCGAATGCGACGACGTTCGGCCTCGGCAGTGCTGCGTGGACGAACGATCCGGCGGAGCAGGATCGCTTCGCGCGTGAGATCGAAGCGGGGCAGGTCTTCATCAACGGCATGGTTGCCTCGGATCCTCGTCTTCCCTTTGGCGGCGTGAAACGGTCGGGCTACGGACGCGAGCTGGGGGAGTTCGGCATTCGCGAGTTCGTCAATATCAAGACGGTCTACTATGGCAAGCCGCAGGAGGTGAAGCGGCATGCGGCGGAATAAATGGGAACATGGGAGCATGTAGGTGGCGGAGGGGAGTAGGGGAGTAGGGGTGTAAGGGCGATAGATCGTCCCCCCTACTCCCCTACTCCCATACTCCCATACTCCCATACTCCCCTGCTCCCCTACTCCCCTACTCCACATGGCAGATAAGCCTAGTCCCAGTATCCATGAAGATACCACCGGTCCTGTCTGCCATCCCGAAAAAGCCAGACCAGCTGCCCGTCCACCGTCACGGCGCGGAAGTATTCGCGAGCATACGCCTGATCCCATTTCCCCCCTGAGATCCGGTCGGGCCCCGCGGCATTGACCAGCTGCTTCCATTCCCCATCCCGGAAGCGGATCGGTATACTGTGATCCCGCCGCATCACCGTCTCGACCAGCACCTCCCGTGGCTCCGAAAGCAATTGCAGGCGAAGCTCGGGCCCGACCACGCTATCTGCCATGGCAGATAAGGACTCGGCAGGTAACCAGGTAGCCCGCTCTTCGATCAAGGGGTGCTCGGTGCGCTCGGCCTTTACGACGACGTCTCCTTGAAGCTCCAGCAGCCGCGCCACCGCGTCCTCGACCGCTGCCGCGGTCGCAAAGCCGGGGTCGAACAGATCCCCCTGCACTGCCGTCGCGGCTTCGGTCGCGATCACCTCGATTTCGACGCCGGTCACCGCATCCGGTACCGTGAGCCGCTCGAGCAGCGTGCGCGTCAGCCGCAGCCAGACCGCGCGGCTCGCGGTCGGGCGCGCCGGCCGGATGGTACGCTGCCAGGTCGTACGATTGCCGAGTGAAAGCGTCAGCAGCATGCGGCGCGCGTGTTCGCCACGCTCGCGCAGCCGATCGCAAAGACTCGAGAACAGCGAGTTCGCCACGAAGATCAGGCGCTCCGGATCCGTGACCACGTAGTCCATGAACTCGGTCGCTGCGTGCAGCCGCTCGGGCGCGCTTCGGCTGAACACGCGACGCTCGTCCAGTGCGCGCGACCATTGCCACAGCTCGACCGCTTCCGCGCCAAACCGAACTTCGACGGCTTCGCGCTCGAGAGCGGCCAGCTCACCGCAGGTCGCTATGCCGACGCCCTCGAGTAGTGCGAGCAGGCGCCCTTCTGCGATCAGAGCGTTGAGAGCGATGGGAGCTATGAACGCGCGCTCATCACTGTCGACGAGCACCACGGTCTGTGACTCTGCTGTGCGCGCGGCCAGCTCCGCCACGATCGCAGTCCGTGCAATGCCGGTGCGCGCGTCTTCGATGCCGGCGGCCACGGCGCGGGCGAGCAGGTCCAGACCGATCTGGTGAGCGTTGAGTCCTCTTGCGTCGGCCCAGACCAGGTCCGGCGCGAGAGTGATGCGCGGCACGATCGTGAGGAGCTCGGACGACAGGGTAGCCAGATGGGGGGTGGTGGGGCTGTACAGGCAAACAAGCATTCTTGCGACTCTCTTCTTCGGCTCGAGTTCAGCGTAACCGAAGAAAGGCCGAAAGACAAGACCTTCAACCGAGCATTTCGACCAGCCGATCCCGGTACGTGTGCCGGCCGCCCGTGATCCGCCGATGAACAGCCAAAGCCAGCCGCTCCCGCAGACTGGCATCCGCCAGCAGCCGGCGCAGCCCGGCCAGCAGCTCCGCGCTGGTAACGAAATAGACGACGTCGTCCCCGAACAGCTCGCGATGATCCGCGGTATCCTGCACCAGCAGCGCACCGCCGACCGCAGGCGCCTCGAAGCTGCGCATGACGTGTCCGTCGCGATTGGCCGCGCGCACCATCACAAGGTTCACACGTGCCGCCGCGGTCGCGCGCCGCAGCTCGGCCGGATCGTAATGTCCTTGCGCGAACGCGCGTGTCGGCTTCCAGTCCGCCCAGAAGTCGCCGGCCAGCTCGACCGTGAACTCGCCGGTGAGAATCGGCTGGAGCAGGCGCACGCGGTCCTCATCCGCGCCGCCCGCGAAGAACGCGTCTACGCGCGCGGGCTGCGGATCCGCATAGAAAAAGCGAGGATCGTAGCCGAAGCGCAGATACCGCACATCGGCGCAACCGTGCGTAACCAGGCCGGACAGATTGGCGTGGCGTGGCGTGAATACGACGTCGTAGTGCAGCACCGCGTCGAAGAACCAGTGCGCGGTGAAGCCGGGATGCCACGGATCGTCCGTGAGAAACACGGAGCGGCGGCTGCCGGCGAGCCGGCGCAGCGCGTCGTCGCTGACGGGCGCGAGGCCGGTCGCGATGATGTGATCGGGCGCGAACGCGCGCGCAGCCTCGAGCACGCGCGCACTGAACGCCTTCAGCCGCGGCGGCCGGTGGCCGAGCAGATGCCAGCTGATGCGCCGGCGCAGATCCGAGGTGCGGAACGCGTCGGCTGCGGGGACCAGCGACGCCTCGTGCCCGAGCGCGCGCGCCGCGACCAGCAGGCTTTCGGCGACATTGGTGCCGCCCGCGTTGCCAATGAACAGGATTCTCATCGCGCGCGCTTCGCGATGCGATAGGCGAGCGGACCAATGAAGCGCTGCGTCGCGCCGATCGGCGCAAGCAGCCCGGCGATGCTGCTCAGCAGAAACGTCGCGCGAATTCTCAGGCGTGCGAGAGCGGACAGCCGCAGCCCGCGCGCGAGCTCCGCCGGCCGCTGGCCGAGTGCGATGCCGAGTGCGTACTGCCACGACTGTACGCGCCGGAATTCGAGCAGCCAGTATGGGTACGTGAAAGCATAGAGCTGCTGCAGAATGCGCGCGTTGGCGTTCGTCAGCTCCTTCGGCGCGGCGTACGGCGCGATCGCGTCGGAGACCACCGCCGGAAACGCCGACAGGTTGAATTTGCGCGGCACGATCGGGCACGGATCGAAGCGCGGCCCTGCGGCATAGCTGTCGACCGATTCGCCCTCGACGCGCAGGTCCTTGTCGATCACGATATCCGCGCAGCCGAGCAGGCGGCCGCCCTGCGCGAGCGTGCGCGCGACCAGATACACCTGGTACATCTCGCTGCCGTCCCAGCGGCTGGTCGCGTGCTCGTGCGCGCGCCGCGTCTCGATGGCGACGCCGCTCACGAAGCTGAAGCTGCGGAAATGCGTGACCGCCGCGTTGACGCCGGAGCCGAGCAGTCCCGTGCTCGCGACGCGCCGGAAGACGCGCCCGCTCGCCGCATCGCGGTAATTCGTGAGCACCACGTTCGGCTCGCCCTGCTGGCGCAGCAGCGCCGCCAGCCGCTCGAGTGTGCCGCGCTCGGTCAGCCCGTCATCGTTGCCGAGCAGGAAACAGTAGCGGCCGCGCGCGAGCGCGATGGCCGCTCGCAGGTTGCCGTCGTAACGCAGGTTCTGCTCCTGGCGTACATATTCGTACTTCAGCCGTGAACGCTCCAGGTACTGCCGCAGCTCCGCTTCGCGGCCGTCGGTCGACGCATCATCCGAGATGCAGACTTCGAAGTCGCGAAACGTCTGGCGCTCGAGCGAGCGCAGCGCTGCAATCAGAAAGGAGGTGCGGTTGTGCTGGGGAATGCAGATCGAGAAGAACGGCGCCGGCTGATACATCAGCTCAGGACGCGCGCGGTGGTCGCGATCTGGCCGACGTGCCGCGCCGTATGGAGCGCGATCTCGTAGAAGAGCCCGCGCACGGTGGACGGCAGCTGTTTGCGGCCGACCGCGCGCGGCGCATCGAGATCGGTCCCCGCGGTGGCGCGCGCCGCGGCGAGCGCGGCACCGATCGCGTCGTTCGCGATGCGCAGCAGCTCGCTCTTGCCGAGTGCGGGATCGGCGGTCTTCTCGGCGCCCAGTTGCTCGAACTGTTCGGGCGAGAGCATTTCACCGCGCATGTACGTGAGCATGCGCAGCGTGCTGCCCGAGCAATGGCGGATGTGATAGCCGATCGAGGCGGCGCCGCCCGGCGTCTGCCAGAGCACGTCGTCGCTTACCCCGGAAAGAATTCGCTCCAGCTCCTCTTTCGCGAAGATCAGCTCGTGCGCCAGCGGCTGCAGCTCCGCGCGGATGCCCTCGACGGATCCGCGCAGCCACGGCTCCGGCCGGCTCATACCTTCAGCTTGTCCAGAAACTGCTTGCGCGCCTTGGCGACCTTCGGCGCGATCACGACGCTGCAGTAACTCTGGTTCGGATTCCGCTGGAAATAGTCGCGGTGATACTCCTCCGCCGGGTAGAACTGGGTCAGCGGCTTGATTTCCGTCACGATCGGATCGTGCCAGACCTTCTCCCCTTCCAGCTCGCGTATCTTCTCTTCGGCCAGCCGCTTCTGCTCGTCATCGTGATAGAAGATGGCGGAGCGGTACTGCGTGCCGATGTCGCCGCCCTGGCGATTGAGCGTGGTCGGATCGTGAATCGTGAAAAAGATGTCGAGCAGATCGCGGTAGCTGATCTGCAGCGGGTCGTACGTGATCTGCACCACTTCCGCGTGGCCGGTGGTGCCGGTGCACACCTGCTCGTAGGTCGGATTGGGGCGGCGTCCGCCCGCGTAGCCGGAAGCCACGTTTTCGATGCCGCGCAGCTGATCGTACACGGCCTCCAGGCACCAGAAGCAGCCGCCCGCGAGGGTAGCCGTTTCGCTCATTTCAGAACCCGGGTCAGGACCTTGCCATCCAGCGGCTCGGTCGGATGGATGTCGAGAATCGCCGCGAGCGTCGGCGCAATGTCGACGGTGCGCGCGAAGGCAGTGTAGCGGCCCGGCTTGAACTGCGGACCGAAGAAGATGATCGGCACGTGCGCATCGGCATCATGGGGCGAGCCGTGCGTCGCGCTGCGTGGCAGGCCGAAAACGTGGTCTTCCTCGAGCGTGACCACCACCGGAATCGGCAGGTCGCGCGGAATCATGTGGTGCCAGCGCCGCGTGATGGCATCGTTGATGGTGTCGCCCCTGGCCAGGTCGCGCACGAAGTCCACGCGTGCGACACCCGGCACCCTGCGCGCATGCGCGGCGAACACGGCCGCCAGCGTATCCATCAGTGCATGGTCATACCCGATGCGCGCTTCGTCGAAGCGCAGCATGCCGGACCCGAACGTGACCGCTGCGGCGGCCAGGCCGCGCGCTTCGAGCATGGTGCGCAACGGCGTGAGCGCGGGCGTGATGTCGACGTGGTGCGCGGCCGCATCTGCCGAGTCCTCGGCTACCAGCTCCGGGAAGGACGACACGCCGTGATCGGCGGTCATAACGATCGCGATCTGCTCCGGGCTGAAGCGCGCGTACAGCGCGTCAAGGAACGCGCCGAGCGCGCGATCCAGCCGCAGGATCTGATCGTGCACCTCGCGCGAATCGGGCCCGTACCTGTGCCCGATCAGATCGGTGGTCGACAACGATATGGACAGCAGGTCGGCACTACCGGTCTTGCCGAGCTGCATCGAGTCGAGGCCGGTCAGTGCCAGCTCGAGCAGCACCTCGTCCATCCACGGGAAATCGGCCAGCACCTCGAGCGCCTGGGCTACATCCGATGAAGCCTTGTGCGGAAAAACCGCCGTCGTGCCCTCACGCGCGACCGTGTCGGGCTCCGGGTAGAAGCGCGCGTCCATCAGCGGCCACCACTCCATGCCCGCGTATTTTGCGGTCACCTGCCGCGCGTTGAAGCTGCGCAGCCAGGCCGGCAGCGTGTCCGCGTAGTAGCTGCTGGTCGTGAAGGTGCCGTCGGGCGAGTACCAGAAGGCGTGCTGCTTGGCGCGGCCGAGTGGCAGGATCGCGGATCGGTCTTTCACCGAAACGGCGAGCGCGCGGCTCGCGGGCGAACGCACCCGCAGCCAGTCGATCAGCGTGCTGCCCCGGAAGCGAAAGGGCGATGCGCCCTGACCGCCGTTCAGCATGCGCGTCTGCGGATCCGGCACGCCCAGCGTATTCGATACGATGCCGAAGCTGCGGGGAAAGCGCCCCGACAGCATGGCCGCGTGTCCGACTGCCGTTTCAGTGACGGCATGATCCTGGTACGCGTTGGTCAGAAACGCGCCCTGCTCCATCAGCCGCTTGAGGCCGCCCGTGAATTGCGGTCCGAAGCGGTCCAGGTAGTCCGCCCGCAACTGGTCTACGGCGAGCAGCACCACTAAATCGGGTTTCTCCTGCGCCTGCGCCGGCACCGCGGACGCGCCCGTCGCACCGATCGCACTGATCGCCGCAACCGCTCTTATCGCTGCAATCGCTCTCATCACTCTCATCGCCCTGGAATCAACCTCATTAGTCCACCACACCGCCTGCCCCAACCGGAACCGCTCACCAGCTGGACCAGCCCGAGCGCGCGCGCGGTGCCGACGCGCCGCAGCGGGTAATACGCGATCTCGCGCATTCCGATCCGGTCGACCATTGGATCCTTGTTGCCGCCCAGCTCGAGCGTGAGCGGCAGCAGGCGCTCGGCGGCCGCGCGCGCAATCCGTCGTCCGGTCGCGACGCTGCCGGTGAAACAGAGCTTGTCGACGTCGGATTCGGCGAGCGCCGCGCCGGTCGTGCCAGCGCCGGTCGCGACCAGCAAACATCCTCCGGCAGCCCTGCCTCGGTCGCGATGTCGCGCGCGAGCAGCGCACTGAGCGGCGACGCCTCGGATGGCTTGAGCACCACCGTGTTGCCGCACATCAGCGCGGCGAGCACCGAGCGCATGCAGTTGAGGACCGGGAAATTCCACGGACCGATCACGCCAACCACGCCGTACGGCTCGCGCAGCTCGTACGCACGCTTGGTGAGCAGCCAGCCGGCCGCGACGCGATGCTTGCCGAGCACCTTGGGCGCGCTCGGCCATACACGCGCGAAACCGCAGCAGCAGTCGCGCGCGGTGTTTCATGGCCAGCGTGGCCCACGCCGGCTGCGCCTTGCGCGCGCGCCCGACCAGCGCCGCCACGTCCGCGGCGCCCAGAATCTCGACCGAGCCCAGCACCTCACCGGTTACCGGCCAGCGAACCGTAACGCGCTCGGCAGCCGAAGCGGTTTCTGCGAGCATATCCGCAAGCTATCTTGCACATTCGAACCGGGAAAGGATTTGCGAGTGCCGAAGCTCAGCGGAGGTGAGATCGTGGTGCGTGCGCTCCAGGACGAGCGCGTCCCATTCGCGTTCGGGATTCCGGGCCGCTACTGCGTGAAATCGCTACGGAGAAGCGCAGTTCCGTAGCGCAGTTCCGTAGCGCAGTCAAGGAACCAGCGCGCCCGCCATCGCGCCGCACGCCTTCGCACAGCGCCGGC
>JBQTJO010000070.1:0-5452 GCA_052387015.1 Gemmatimonadota bacterium | reverse complement strand
GATCCGATCGTGACCGAGCTGTGCCGGCGTCACAACTTCACAGACGTCGAGCCGTGCGGCTCGGTCGGCGTCAAATGCGCGCGCATCGCGGAGGGCTTGCGCGACCTGTACGTGCACGCGGTGCCGTACATGGGCGAGTGGGACACCGCGGCGCCCGAGCTGATCCTCACCGAAGCCGGCGGCTCGGTGACCGACTGCCGCGGCCACGCGCTGCGTTACAATAAGGAGAATCCCCGTCAGCCGCACGGCATTCTGGCCGCGCACCCCGGCCTCGCCTTCCGGGTGCTACCCACCATCATGGAGCTGCTGAGAGCATGAGCGGACACGCTTGGCTCACGCTGCTGCTGATCGTCACCGCGATCTACGCGCTCGCGACCGACCGCCTGCCCACCGCGGTGGTCGTGCTCGGCACCAACGTGCTGCTGCTCGTGTTCGGCGTGATCGGTCCGGCCGAGGCGCTCTCCGGCTTTGCGAACCCCGCACCGGTCACGGTCGCGGCGCTCTTCATCCTGGCGCGCGCGGTCGAGAAGACCGGCGCGCTGCAGCCGATGCTCGAGACCGCGCTCGGCCACAGCGATCCCGGCCGCCGCGGCCTCCTGCGCCTGCTCGCGCCCGTGACGGTGTCGTCCGCGTTTCTCAACAACACGCCGATCGTCGCGATGCTGGCGCCGCCGGTCGCGCAGTGGGCCGAAAAGCGTGGTCTCTCGCCGTCTTCGTACCTGATGCCGCTCTCCTTTGCGACCATCCTGGGCGGCACCATCACGCTGATCGGCACCTCGACCAACCTGGTCGTGTCCGGCCTGATGCCGGCGGCGGGCATGCAGCCGCTCGGCATGTTCGAGCTGACACCCATTGGCCTGCCGGTGGCCGCGGCCGGACTCGGCGTGCTCGTGCTGCTCGCGCCGCGCGTGCTGCCGGTGCGCCGCAGCGCCCGCCAGGAGTTCGAGCGCACGCGCGAGTTCGTCTATCAGACCGTGGTTGACCGCGGCGGGCCGTACGACGGCCGCTCCGTCGAGCAGGCAGGACTTCGTAATCTGCAAGGCGTCTTTCTGGTCGAGGTCGAGCGCAACGGCCACGTGATTGCGCCTGCGACGCCGGCCACCGTGCTCACCGGCGGAGACTGCCTCACCTTTGCCGGCCGGGTCGACATGATCCGCGACCTCCAGGCGCGCCGCGGCCTGCGCGCAGTCGAGCACGCGCACGCCGTCTCGTTCGCGAAACCCGGTCACACCTTCTTCGAGGCGGTGGTGGGCGGCGCATCGGATCTGGCCGGCAAGACGCTGCGCGACGTCGAATTCCGCAATCGCTACCAAGCTGCCGTGCTCGCCATTCACCGCTCGGGGCAGCGCGTCAACGAGAAGCTCGGCACCGTGCCCATGCGCGAGGGTGATACGCTGCTGCTCGTGTCGGACGGCGGCTTCAGCAACCGCTGGCGCGACCACAATGATTTCGCGCTGGTCGCGGAGCTGGGCGGCAGCATGCCGGTCAGCGGCCGCGAGGCGATCGTGGTCGCAGCCATCGCGCTGGGTGTCGTGTTCGTCGCGGGACTCGGGCTGCTGCCGATTCTCCAGGCCTCGCTGATCGGCAGCATGCTGCTGCTGCTCACCCGCATCGTCACGCCTGGTGAAGCGCGCCACGCCGTCGAGATCGATCTGCTGGTCACGATCGCTGCGTCTTTCGGCATCGGCGCCGCCATCCAGAAGTCCGGCCTCGCCGCCACGCTCGGCGGAGGCATCATCGCCGCCGCCGGCCAGTTCGGGCCGACCGGCGTGCTGCTCGCCGTCATTCTCGCGACCATCGCGGTGACCGAGCTGATCACCAACAACGCGGCCGCCGTGCTGCTCTTTCCGATCGCGGTCGCGGCCGCGCACAGCCTCGGTGTGGACGCGCGCCCCTTCGCAATCGCCGTCGCGATATCGGCGTCGCTCTCGTTCCTGACGCCCATCGGCTATCAGACCAACACCATGGTTTACGGCCTGGGCGGCTACAGGTTCGGCGATTTCGCCCGTCTCGGTCTGCCACTCACGATCATGTCGATTGTGCTGCTGGTGCTGTTGATCCCGGTGTTCTGGCCTTTTTGACGATGTATCGAAAAACGCATTTACAGCAGCTCGAAGCCGAAGCGATCTACCTGATGCGCGAGGTCGCGGCGCAATTCGAGCGTCCGGTGCTGCTCTTCTCGGGCGGCAAGGACTCGATCACGCTCGTGCACCTCGCCCGCAAGGCGTTTGCGCCCGGCAAGTTCCCGTTTCCGCTGCTCCACATCGACACCGGCCACAACTTCCCGGAAGCGCTGGAGTTCCGCGATTGGCTCGCACATTGCACCGGCGCCGAGCTGCTCGTGCGCTATGTGCAGGACTCGATCGATCAGGGGCGCGTCACGGAGGAGACCGGTCCGTTCGCGAGTCGCAATGCGCTCCAGACCGTCACGCTGCTCGATGCGATCGAGCAATTGAAGGTGGACTGCGCCATAGGCGGCGCCCGCCGCGACGAAGAGAAAGCACGCGCGAAAGAGCGCTTTTTCTCGCATCGGGACGTGTTCGGGCAGTGGGACCCGAAGAACCAGCGCCCCGAGCTGTGGAACATCTTCAACGGCCGCAAGAGCCCGGGCGAGCACTTCCGCGTCTTCCCGCTCTCGAACTGGACGGAAATGGATGTCTGGCAGTACATCGCAAGCGAGGGTATCGCGCTGCCGAGCCTGTACTTCGCGCACGAGCGCTGCGTCTTCATGCGCGGGCCGATGCTGATGGCACAGACCGATTTCATTACGCTGCTGGATGGCGAGATTCCCGAGCAGCGCGTCGTCCGTTTCCGCACCGTCGGTGACGCGACCTGCACCGGCGCCATCGAATCCTTCGCGACTTCGGTCGAGGAAATCATCGCCGAGACCGCCGCCGCCCGCATCACCGAGCGCGGCGGCCGCATCGACGATCAGCGCAGCGAAGCGGCCATGGAAGACCGCAAGCGGCAGGGATACTTCTAAAGTGCGCCTCGAAGCGGAGCGACTGATCAGGCAAGCCGAGCGTGATCTGCTGAATGCAGGCAAGACAGTCGGTATCGAGGCCTATGAGGTCGCCGCGTTTCTGGCTTCCCAGGCAGTCGAGAAGTTCCTGAAAGCGCTCTGGATGCATATCAAAGGGGAGGCTGCCCCGTGGACGCATTCACTGACCGAGCTCGGCGACGAGCTGAGCGTGCCGGGTCACCTGCGTCGGCATCTGGTAAGCCTGAACGCCGATTACACAATGGCCCGCTATCCGGACGCGGCTAACGGTGTGCCGTACGAGATCTACGACCGAGAAACTGCCGAGGCGAAGATCGCTTCCGCGCAAGTGGTGTTTGGATGGTTACGCGATCAGATCCGCGCCTGAAGGAATTCGAGGAGCAATACCTACCGGAGCTGGTGCGCCGGTTTCAGCCGGATCGCGTGATCGCGTTCGGCTCGCGCGTGCGCGGCGAGCCGCTTCGCCACAGCGATCTCGATCTGCTGGTTGTCGCGCAGGCGTTCGAAAAGGTTCGATGGCTCGATCGCAGCGTACGGGTTGTGGAGGCACTCGGCATTCCGTTTGGTGTCGATCTCCTCTGTTACACACCTGAGGAATACGAAAGCAAAATGGCCGAACTGGGTATAGTCCGCACCGCGACGGCCGAAGGCCGAACATTGTTCAGGAAGGGGCAGGGGTAGCTCTGATGAATCCAGTCACCCCTACGCCCCTACTCCCTTCCACCCCTCCGCCCTCCGTGCGGCTGGTTGAACCGACGCGTTCAGCCGATCCGTATCGCGAGATGGACCTGCTGCGCTTCTCGACGGCCGGCAGCGTCGACGACGGCAAGAGCACGCTCATCGGCCGTCTGCTCTACGACACCAAATCGATTTTCGAGGACCAGCTCGAGCAGATTCAGTCGGTCAGCAAACGCCGCGGCGAGGGCTACGTCAACCTCGCGCTGCTGACCGATGGGTTGCGCGCGGAGCGCGAGCAGAACATCACGATCGACGTCGCCTACCGCTACTTCGCGACGCCGCGCCGCAAGTTCATCATCGCCGACACGCCCGGTCACGTGCAGTACACGCGCAACATGGTCACCGGCGCCTCCACCGCCGACCTTGCCATTGTGCTGGTGGATGCGCGCAAGGGTGTGCTCGAACAGTCCAAGCGCCACGCCTTCATTTCCGCGCTGCTCGGCATCCCGCACCTCGTCATTGCCGTCAACAAAATGGATTTGGTCCATTACAGCGAGAAAGTGTTCCGCGCGATCGTGACCGAGTTCACCGAGTTCGCGAGCAAGCTGGACGTGAAGGACGTCGTCTTCATTCCGATCTCGGCTCTCAATGGCGACAACGTGGTCGAGCGCAGCGCGAACATGACCTGGTACGAGGGCACCACGCTGCTGCACCAGCTCCAGACCGTGAACGTCGCGGCCGACCGCAACCTGCTCGATTTCCGCTTTCCGGTGCAGTGCGTGATCCGGCCGCACCAGGATTTCCGCGGCTTTGCCGGCCGCATCGCCTCCGGCACCATTCGTCCCGGTGAGGAAGTTGTGATCCTGCCGTCGGGGCGCGCCAGCCGCATCGAGCAGGTGCGTGATGCGGCCGGGCCGATCGAAGAAGCCGTGGCCGGCGACTGCGTCGTGCTGACGCTCGAGGACGAGATCGACGTCAGCCGCGGCGACATGATCGTGCGCCGCCACAATCTGCCGTCGGTTGGCACTCGCTTCGACGCGCTCATGTGCTGGCTGTCGGCCACGCCGCTCGATCCCAGGGTGCCGTACGTCCTGATGCAGACCACCCGCTCGGTGCGCGCGTACGTGAACAACGTTGCCTACCGCATCGATGTCGACACGCTGCACCGTGGGACGGAGAACGTCTCGTTCGGCCTGAACGACATCGGCCGCGTCGAGATCACCACCGCCGACCCGGTCTTCTTCGACGCCTACAGCCACAACGGCGCGACCGGCAGTTTCATCCTGATCGACCCGTTCACGAACGTGACGGTCGCGGCCGGCATGATTCGCGGTGAGGTGCGCGAGATTGCGGATACGGTCGAGCGGACGGCCTCGCCAAACGTGGTGTGGCAGCCTTGGAACGTGCCGCGCGCGGAGCGCGAGGCGCTCAACTGTCACAAGGCGGCGGTAATCTGGCTGACGGGGCTGTCGGGCTCCGGCAAGTCGACAATCGCCCGGCTCGTCGAAAGAATGCTGTTCGAGCGCGGCGTGCGCACCATGCTGCTGGATGGCGATCAGGTGCGTCACGGCCTGTGCGCGGATCTCGGCTTTGCACACGCCGGCCGCAAGGAAAACATCCGGCGCGTGAGCGAAGTCGCGCGGCTCTTCTTCGAGCAGGGCGCGATCGTGCTCTGCACGTTCATCTCGCCGTTCCGCGAAGACCGCGCGCGGGCGCGCGCTCATCGAGCGCGAGCGTTTCATCGAAGTCTTCATCGACGCCGGCGTGGAGGAG
>JBQTJO010000069.1:0-7752 GCA_052387015.1 Gemmatimonadota bacterium | reverse complement strand
GCCTTGAGCGTGGACGAGCGCGCCACCATGACCAACATGGCGGCGGAAGTCGGGGCATTCACGGGAATTGTTGCCCCAGACGACCGAACTATCGAGTACCTGGTTGCTGAACGCGGCATGTCGCGTTCTAACGCACAGGAGCTTTGCAAAGACCTGCAGTCCGATCCCGGCGCGGAGTACGTGAAGATCATCGAGATCGATGCGGCTTCACTGCGGCCGATGGTCGCGCTGCCGGGCGATCCCGGCAACGGCCTGTACGTGGATGAGCTGGGCGAGCAGCCGGTGCGGATCGACGTCGCCTACGCGGGCTCGTGCACGGCCGGCAAGAAGGAAGACATGGACATGTACGCGGCCGTGCTGCGCAACGCGGAGGAGCAGGGGCTGCGCGTCCATCCGGACGTCAAGCTCTACATCCAGTTCGGCTCGCAGGAAGTCAAGCAGTACTGCCAGGAGCGCGGCTATCTCGATCTGTTCGAGCGGGTGGGCGCGGAGATCATCGAGCCGGGCTGCGGCGCGTGCATTGCCGCCGGGCCCGGCACATCGAAGACGAAGGACGAAGTCACGATCTCATCGCAGAACCGCAACTTTCCCGGGCGGAGCGGTCCGGGTCAGCTGTATCTGGCCTCACCGTACTCGGTGGCGGTTTCGGCGATTGCGGGTTATGTCACCGCGTGGGAGCCTGGGGCTGAGATCAGGCAGCTGGAAACCGCAGGCGTCTGATTCCATGGAATCTGTGTGGAACCTATTTCAGCACGCCCTGATTGAGACCCGCCCACAGATACGCCGACGCCCACGATCTCCAACCCGCCCACTTCTCGCCGCGCGCGCGTAATTCCTTCGGCTTCGGGCGTTCCTTCAATCTGTAGACGTTTGCAACCGCGTTCTGAATCCCCAGATCGTCGGCCGGCAGGAGATCGGGATGACCGAGGCAGAAAATGCCGATGCACTCCGCGGTCCACACGCCGACGCCCTTCAACGATGAAAGCTTCTCGATCATCCGATCGGGCGGCATCGTCTTCAATTCGGCCTGCACGATTGTGCCATCCAGAAGCGCGCGCGCCATGCCTTTCGCGTATTCGGCCTTCTTTGCCGAAAAGCCGGTCTCCCGCAGTTGTTCATCTTTCAGCTCGACCATCACATCCGGCGCGGGCAGCACCGGCACGTCCTCGCCATCGAGGGGGATCACGTGGCCGAACATGCGCGCCAGCTTGTTGCGAATCGAGCGGGCGGCCGCGCCACTGATCTGCTGCGCGACCAGCGATGACAGCATCATGGTCCATAGATCGGGTCCGCGCATGTGTTTGTAGCCGGGCAGCGCGTCGATCAGGCGCCCGAGGCGCTTGTCCTTCGCGATCGCGGCGCGAAAGGCGGACAGGTCGGCCTCCGCGCCGATCATGTGCTCGGCGGCCGCGTGCAGGTCGTCGCTGAATGCGCCGATGTGCTGGTCCGAATACGCCGTCGCCAGGACGGGGCCGTTCTGCTTCTTCTGCACGAGCTTCATCGCGATCGGCCGGCCGTCGATCCAGAAGCTGCGCACGGCCGCGCCTTCCGGCGCGTGGTAGCGCAGTGCGTATGGTGGCGTGTACGAGAGTTTGAAGTCGAGCCTTTTCACGTTCGTCCCCCGCGCGTATGCTGTCCGGATAATGCACGCCGATCCTCTTTCGCGCGAATCGGTGCTCGAGCTGCTCCAGCAGCTGATCCGCATTCCCTCCGTCAATCCCGATCTCGCGCCCGGCGAAGGCACCGGCGAGCGGGCGCTCGCGGAGTTCGCGCGGGACTGGCTGGTCGAGCGCGGCGTTGCGGCCTGGCTCGATGAGGCCGCGCCGGGACGCTTCAACACGGTCGCGGAGGCCGGCACGGGCGGCGGCCCCACACTGGTCGCGTGCGGGCATATCGACACGGTGCAGACGAGCGGCATGACGATACCGCCGTTCGACCCTCGCCTGGACGGCACGCGTGTTTACGGCCGCGGCAGCTACGACATGAAAGGCGGCGTGGCCGCCATCATGGCCGCGACGGCCGCTCTCTCACAGCGCGCTCTCGCCGGACAATTCATGGCCGCGCTCGTCGCAGATGAGGAATACGGCAGCCTCGGCGCGCAGGACTTCGTGCGACGCTACCCGGCCGATGCCTGCGTCGTCCTGGAGCCGACCGAACGCGGCATGCAGGAACTCGTAACGGCGCACAAGGGATTCGTCTGGCTGGAAATCGTGACGCGCGGACGCGCCGCGCACGGCAGCCGCTGGAATGAAGGCGCGAGCGCGGTTGCCGCGATGGCGCCCGTGATCGTCGCGCTCGATGAATACGACCGTTGCGTGCTGCGCAAGCGCACACATCCCCTGCTCGGTCCGGCATCGATGCATGCGGCGGTCGTGACGGGCGGCAGCGCGTTCTCGACCTATGCGGCGGAATGCCGGCTGAAGGTCGAGCGCCGCACGCTGCCGGACGAGAGCCCGGAGCAGGTGCTCGCTGAAGTGCGCGGTCTCGCCGGCCCCGCCACCGAGGTTTCGGTCGTGCTGGCACAGCCCGCACTCGAGGCCGGCGCGGACTCGCGCATCGTGCGCACCGCGCACGCGGCCTTGCAGAAAGTGACCGGCGTGGAACCGGCGACCGCGGGTGTCTGGTACTGGATGGACGCCGCGCTGTTCGCGCAGGCGGGCATGGAGACCGTGAACTTCGGCGCGCGGGGGGAAGGCGCGCACGCCGCCGTCGAGTGGGTCGACCTGGATACCGTGGTACAAAGTGCGCGTGCGCTTTACGAGACGGGAGTCAATTTTTGCGGTTGACACAGATTACACGGATGCTGAAGCGGATTTCACAGAGCATGTTGATCGGACTTGCTCTTGTTGCAGTCGGTGTGAGCGCAGGCACGGCCCAGCTACCGGATGAGGATTACCGCGGCGTGGCCGCGACCGGAATTGCGCTGCGCAAGCTGGAGACGACCAGGCGCGTGCTCGTCATCGCAGCGCATCCCGACGACGAAGACACGCAGCTGCTCTCCAAGCTGAGCCTCGCCGATGGGGCCGATGTCGCGTATCTCTCGCTCACGCGTGGCGAAGGCGGACAGAACAGCATTGGCGGCGAGCTGGGCCCCGCGCTCGGCGTGCTGCGCACGGGTGAGCTGCTGGCCGCACGCCGGCTCGATTACGGCGAGCAGTACTTCACGCGCGCGTACGATTTCGGCTTCTCGAAGAGCGCGGGCGAGGCGTTTCAGCACTGGCCGCGCGATTCGATTCTCTCCGACGTCGTCGCCGCGGTGCGGCGCTTCAGGCCGGATATCATCGTCGCGATCTTCAGCGGCACGGCGCGCGACGGTCACGGCCAGCACCAGGTGTCGGGCATACTCGCACGCGAGGCGTTTCGCGCAGCGGCGGATGCGGTCCGATTCCCCGAGCGTGGACCGCCGCACCGCGCGCTGAAGCTCTTCCAGGCCACCAGTTACCGGCAGGCCGAGCCGACGCATCGCATCGCGACCGGTATTCTGGATCCGCTGCTCGGCCGTTCGTACTCGCAGGTCGCGGCGGCGAGCCGCAGTCGCCATCGCTCTCAGGACATGGGGCAGGCGCAGGCGCCCGGTCCGCACTCCACATCCGTGCGCCTGATCGAGTCACGCGTGCCGGTCGCCGATTCCACGCTGTTCTCCGGCATCGATACGACGCTCTCCGCGCGCTGGCCGTCGCTGCAGCGCTACGACTCACTGATCGCGGCGGCGAAATCGCGACTGCTCGCCTACAACACGAATGGGGTCGCGCGGATCCTGGCCGAGGCCATCCGCGAGCTGACGCGCGTGTCGCAGACAACGCGCGCTGCGGATCTTCAGTTCGCGATCGCGCAGGAGCTGGAAGTTGCGACACCTGCGCTGTTGCAGGCCGCGGGTGTAGTCGTCGATGTGGTGAGCAGCGTCGAGAACGTCGTACCCGGTGAATCGTTCGATCTCGACATTACGGTTTGGAACACCGGCGGCAGCCGGCTCGATTTCGATTTCGCGCCCGCGCTGCCGGAAGGCTGGCGTGTGGCACGCACGGATTCGGCTGCAAGCACGGCGGCGCCGGGCGAGCTGGTCACACACAGCTACGACATTGCGGTGCCGGCCGACGCGGCGATCACACAGCCGTACTTCCTCACGCACGCGCGGCCCGGCGATTTCTACGCGTGGCCGTCCGCGAGTCCGGCTGCGGGCACGCCCTTCGGTACGCCACCCGTTCAGGCACAGGGCACCGTCAGCGTGCTCGGCACGGCGGTCGTCGTTACGCGCATGGCAACCCGGCGAGTCGTCGACCCGCGACAAGGCGAATTACGGCGGGCGGTGCACGTCACGCCGGCCTTCGCGTTGCGCGCGGCACCGGCTACCGCGGTGATCACGGCCGGGACGCTGGCGAGTGGCGCGCAACGATCGATCGATGCGGCGGTCGAGGTCACCAGCAACGGCACCGGCGGTACGGTAGTGGTGCGGCCGGTGCTGCCGGCCGGCTGGCGCGCCACGCCCGAGCAGGTCTCGCTGAGCTTCAATGCGGCGGGCGAGTCAGGCAGTGCCGGATTTGCGATCGCGCCGCCGCGTTCGGCTGCGCCGGCTCCGTACCACGTCGTCTTCGTCGCCACCGACTCAATGGGGCGCACGTACGATCTCGATCAGCGCGTCGTCGACTATCCTCACATTCTGAATCGCGTGCTGTACGAGCCCGCGAGCATGCGCGTGACGGTGCTCGATGCGAAGTTCGCGCGCGGCACGCGCGCCGGCTACATCGTGGGCGTCGATGAGCCGATCGCCGATGTGCTGGAGCAGAGCGGCGTCATGCTCGAGCGCCTGGACGAGAGCGCGCTCGCAAACGCCGAGCTGGGCATCTACGATGCGGTTGTGGTCGGCAGCCGCGCCTACGAGGTGAGGCCCGACCTGGTCGCGCACAACCAGCGGCTGCTCGAATACGCGCGCAACGGCGGCCACCTCATCGTGCTGTACCAGCAGTACGAATTCATCGAGGGCGGCTTCGCGCCGTACGCTCTGACCCTCGCCCGCCCGCACGACCGGGTCACGGACGAGAGCGCACCGGTGCGGCTGCTCGACTCGACCGCGGTCGCGCTCACCCGGCCGAACCGCATCTCGCAACGCGATTTCGAGAATTGGGTGCAGGAACGGTCGCTCTACATGCCGCGCACGTGGGCGCCGCAATACACACCGTTGCTCGAGATGAACGACCCGGGCCAGGAGCCGCAGCGCGGCGCATTGCTGACAGCGCCGCTGGGCCGCGGTCACTACACGTACACGGGTCTCGCCTTTTTGCGGCAGATCCCGGCGGGCGTGCCGGGTGCGCTCCGGCTTTTTATCAATTTGCTGTCCATGGGAATTCGTGATGCCTTCTAAAAAGACGTTTACGTTCACGTGCACGTTCACGTTTACGTGGACGGTGGTGGTGGTCTTGCTGACGGGGTGTGTCGGACGGGATGATCGCACACCGCTGATCGTGTATTCGCCGCACGGGAAGGATCTGCTCAGCGAGTTCGAGCGGCGGTTCGAGGAGACGCATCCGGCTGTGGACGTGCAGTGGCTCGACATGGGTTCGCAATCGATTCTGGATCGCGTGCGTTCCGAGAAAGCGAATCCGCAAGCGGACGTGTGGTGGGGCGCGCCGGCCCCGCTGTTCGAAACCGCGGCCGCGGAGGATTTGCTGGCGGAGTACGTGCCGCCCTGGGCGCCGGCGCTGCCGGACTACGCGCGCGACGCCGGCGGCCGCTGGCACGGCACCTACATCACGCCCGAAGTCATCGCCTTCAACTCGCAGGTCGTGACCGGCGCGGACATTCCGCAGGATTGGGACGATGTGCTGGATCCGAAATGGAAAGACAAGGTGCTGATCCGCGATCCGCTCGAGAGCGGAACCATGCGCACCATCTTCGCCATGATTCTCTACCGGAGCCTGCGCGAGACCGGCGATACGGCCGCGGGCTGGGAGTGGCTGCGCCGGCTCGACGGCCAGACCAGGGAGTACGTGCTCAATCCGACCCTGCTCTACCAGAAGCTCGCGCGCCAGGAAGGGCTGGTCACGCTGTGGGACATGCCCGATATCGAAGAGCTGAAGACGCGCACCGAGCTGCCGCTCGATTACACACTGCCCACCAGCGGCACGCCGCTGCCCGTGGATGCGATCGCGGTGGTGAAGGGCGTCAAGAATCCGGAGCACGCAAAGGCGTTCGTCGACTTCGTAGGCGGGGACGCGGGCATCATTCTCGCCGCGCGGCAGTTTCTGCGGCTTCCCGCGCGCACCGACATCCCGGAGGACTCGCTGCCGGAGCGCTTGCGCGCCGCCCGCAAGCAGATCGTGCCGGAGCCGATGGACTGGGCGCTGGTTCAGCGGCAGACGCCCGAGTGGATGCGCTACTGGGATGAACACGTGCGAGGTTCGCGCTGATGCTCCGGCTCGAGCAGGTCACGAAGGATTTCGATCGCACGCGCGCCGTCGACGCTGTCACGCTGGAGATCGCGGACGGCGAGTTCGTGACGCTGCTCGGCCCCAGCGGCTGCGGCAAGACCACTACGCTGCGCATGATTGCGGGCTTCGAGACGCCGACCACGGGCCGCATCGTGCTGCGCGACGCCGACATCACCGGCCTGCCGCCGCAGAAGCGCGGGATCGGCATGGTCTTTCAGAATTACGCGCTCTTCCCCCATCTCAACGTGTTCGAAAACGTGGCGTTCGGGCTGAAGACGGCGCGCATGGCCGCGGCCTCGATCCGGACGCGCGTGCACGAGACGCTCGAGCGCATCGATCTGGCCGGCTACGAGAAGCGCAAGGTCCAGGAGCTGTCCGGCGGCCAGCAGCAGCGCGTGGCGCTGGCGCGCGCGATCGCGCCGCAGCCGTCACTCATTCTGCTGGACGAGCCGCTCTCGAATCTGGACGCCGCGCTGCGCGAACGGACGCGCCTGGAATTGCGCGCACTGCTCAAGCGCGTCGGCATCACTGCCGTATTCGTGACCCATGACCAGGAGGAGGCGTTCGCGCTCTCCGACCGCATCGTCATCTTGGACCGGGGACGCGTGCAGCAGACCGGCGCGCCCGAAGCGCTCTACAACACGCCCAGCAACGCCTTCGTCGCCGGATTCGTCGGGCGCGCGAATCTCACGCCCGCGCGTATCACATCCATGCAGGGCGAGCGCGTGTCGTGCGAGTTGGCGGGCGGCGCGCACTGGATCGTCGCGCCCGCCGGCCGAAGCCGCGTTACCGTCGGCGATCGCGTGCGCGTGCTGACGCGCCCCGAGTGTCTCGCCCTGGTCACGCGCGGCACGGATGTGCTGCCGGGCGACATCGGCGGTGTCGTATCCGAGCGCCGCTTCGCCGGCGCGCAGACCTACTATCATGTGAAGCTGGCGGACGGCGAGCTGCTCGTGATCGGCACCGCGCGCGCCGCCAGGGTCGGTGATCCGGTGCACGTGCGGCTGACCGACCCGGCGCGCGCGTTTGCCTTTGCAGAAGCCACTACATGAATCGCACGCTCTCACACTCTCACCCTCTCAAACTCGCCGCATGGGCTTTGGTCCTGCTGGTCCTCGCGTGGCTCGTGCTGGCGCCCAACCTGTTCGTGCTGCGCGATTCGCTGGTCGCCGATCAGGGGTTCTCGCTCGCGAATTACGAGCGCTTCTTCGAGAGTAGGGCCGAGCTGCGCGCACTGTGGAACAGCGTGTGGATCAGCCTGGCGAGCGTCGCGCTGTCCGGCCTGATCGGGATTCCGCTCGCCTTCTTTTTCGCGCGACTCGACTTC
>JBQTJO010000068.1:0-2367 GCA_052387015.1 Gemmatimonadota bacterium | reverse complement strand
GGCAGGCGCTCGACATCAGCACCGGCAAGGCCGTGGTCACCGGTATAATCGGCTGGCTCCTCGTGCTGATTCCGCTCGCCTTCTTCGGTGCGATGGCGGCCTGGATCTTCTAGCCGGCGGGTGAAGGCGGAGCCTTGCGCGGGGCCTGCCCGGACTGGGCGCCGGTCGCCTGGTTTCGACGTATGCTCTAGTATACCATGCTGCTAGGCAACAGGTCGAATTCCTGCATAGCCGCGTGCGGCCAGGACCGTACAAAGCCAAAAACACGAGGTGCCTTATGCGTTTCGCCGTGCTCGCCTGCCTCGCCGCCGCCACCCTCGCGGTCGCCTCGGCCGAGGCGCAGGTCAATCGAACCGCCAACCTGCCGGCCTCCTATCGGCCGGAGTTCGGTACGATGTGGACGTTCGACGCGCCGCCGCTGGAGTACTGGAAGGCGCGCTACAACTTTACGCCAGACCCCGGGTGGCTGGAGAAAGTCCGGCTGGCCGCGATCCGGCTGCCGGGCTGCTCGGCATCCTTCGTGTCGGAGAACGGGCTGGTGATGACCAACCATCACTGCGCGCGCTCGTGCATCTCCGCGGTTTCGCCCGCGGACACGAACTACCAGCACACCGGCTTCGTGGCGCCGAGCACGGCGCAGGAGAAGCAGTGTCCGAATCTCTACGTGGACCAGCTGGTCGGCATGGAGGACATCACGCGGCGCATCCAGGCGAAGCAGACGGCAACCGCGCCGGCCGCGCGCGTGGAGCAGCGGGATGCGGAGATCGCGGCGATTCAGGAGCAGTGCTCGACCGGCGGGCTCACCTGCCAGGTAGTGGGTTTCTATCACGGCGGCATGTACTCGCTGTACAAATACCGCCGCTACGACGACCTCCGGCTGGTGTTCGCGCCGGAGGAGGAGATCAGCTTTTTCGGCGGTGATCCTGACAACTTCACGTATCCGCGCTACGACCTGGATGTGACGTTGCTGCGCGTCTATCAGAACGGGCAGCCCTTCCGGCCCGAGCACTTCCTGAAGTGGAGCGCGAACGGCGCGCAGGAGAACGAGCTGGTGTTCGTGGTCGGCAATCCCGGCTCGACCGGCCGGCTGAACACCATCGCGCAAATGGAGTATCTGCGTGACGTCACGTATCCGGCGCAGCTCGCGCAGCTCGCGCGGACGATCGCGATTTACGAGCAGCTGTCCGCACGCAGCGAGGAAGCGAAGCGTCAGTACGCGAACGCGCTGTTCGGTGCGCAGAATTCGTTCAAGGCGATCACCGGGTATCTGGCGGGGCTCACGAACGAAGACATCATGAATCAGAAACGGGCGTTCGAGCGCGATTTCCGCGCGCGCATCGCCGCCGATCCAAAGCTGCAGGCGCAGTTCGGTGATGCGTGGACGGCGATCCAGCGGGCGCAGGACTCGCTGCGCGCGATGGCGCTGCAGCAGCGCTATTATCCGTTCAGCGGGTCGTTGCTGACCAACATGGCCTCGATCGGTGCGCGCCTGCCGCGTCAGGAAGCGCTGGCCGACAGTCTCAGGCTGGCGGCGTTTCGCGGGGAAGGACTGGAGAACATCCGCGGTCAGCTGCAGTCGCCCAGACTGCAGGTCGACACCGCGCTCGAGCGCGCGAGCCTGGTCGCGTGGCTGACCGCCGCGCAACGCGATCTCGATCCGAAGGACCCGGTGCTGGTCGCCGTACTGGCGGGGCGCACGCCCGAGCAGGCCGCGGCCGATCTGCTCGAGGCGACGCAGCTCGGCAACGCCGATTTCCGGCGTACGCTGATTACGAGTGGCGGCGCGGCGATCGAAGCGTCGACGGATCCACTGCTGGCGCTGGCGCGCCGGCTGGAGACCTTCTCGCTGCCGATCGCGCAGCGCGCGAACCGGCTGAATACGATCATCTCGGCCAACGCGGAGAAGATCGGCCAGGCGCTGTTCGCCGCGTACGGCAAGGCGCTGCCGCCCGATGCGACGTTCACGCTGCGCATCAGCGACGGCATCGTCGCGGGCTACCCGAACAACGGGACGGTTGCGCCGTACAAGACGAACTTCTACGGCTTGTACGGGCGGAGCGCGTCATTCAATAACGAACCGCCCTTCCACCTGCCGGAGCGGTGGCAGAACAAGGAGAGCGCGCTCGATCTGGATACGCCGCTCAATTTCGTGTCGACCAACGACATCATCGGCGGCAATTCCGGCAGCCCGGTGATCAATCGCAATGCCGAAGTCGTCGGGCTGATCTTCGACGGCAATATCGAGTCGCTGCCGAACCGGTTTATCATTACGGACGAGATTGCTCGTTCCGTGAGTGTTCACTAGAGCGCTATACAGGAAGCGATAAGGAAGGTGTTAGAGGCGCCGAGACAGGCGGACGAGCTGCA
>JBQTJO010000067.1:0-4014 GCA_052387015.1 Gemmatimonadota bacterium | reverse complement strand
GCGCGCATCGGCTTGCGGGCCATGATTGCGGGCACACTCGCATCCTTCATGACCGCGAACATCGCGGGTATGCTGGTCTGAATGTAAATGTGAATTTGAATTTGAATTTGAATTTGAAATTAACCGAAGTTGAACAGCGGAACGGATAATTCAAATTCAAATTCGAATTCGAATTCAAATTTAGAGGGGACCGGATTTTCTGAGATGAGCATCATACAATTGGCGGCCGGCGTAATCCGGGAGGGCATTCAGCGTGCGCCGCGCGTGATGCTGATCCTCGGCTCCGGTCTCGGCGCGCTGGCCGACGAGCTGGAAGACGCGGTCCGCATCCCGTTCGGTGAGATTCCGGGTTTCCACGCATCCACGGTCGAAGGCCACAAAGGCATGCTGGTGGCCGGCACGCTCGAGGGTGTGGCGGCGGTTGCCATGCAGGGCCGCTTCCATCTGTATGAAGGTCATTCGGCGGCGGCGGCCGCGCTGCCGGTGCGCGTCATGGCGGCGCTCGGCGCGCGCACCCTGATCGTCACCAACGCGGCCGGCGCAGTGAATCCCGAGCTGCGCGCTGGCGATCTCATGCTGATCGACGATCACGTGAATTTCATGTTCCAGAATCCGCTGGTCGGCCCCGTGGTCGCAGGCGACGTGCGCTTCCCGGACATGTCGGCGCCGTACGATCGCGAGCTGCAGGAGATTGCGGAGCGGGTGGCGCGCGCGCACGGACTCGTGCTCGAGCATGGCGTCTATTTCGCGGTCACGGGTCCCTCGTATGAAACACCGGCGGAGATCCGCATGTATGAGAAACTGGGAGCGGATGCGGTCGGCATGAGCACGGTGCCCGAAGTGATCGCGGCACGCGCGCTGGGCATCCGCGTGCTCGGCATTTCTCTGGTCACGAACGCGGCGGCCGGGCTGACCGGCGAACCGCTCACGCACGAGGAAGTGATCGCGGCGGGTGAAGCGGCGCGGCCGCGCTTTGCGGCCCTGATCCGCGGCGTCCTGCGAGAGCTCGCATGAATACGACTATGAAGACGACGTCGCTCGTCACCACCACAGCGATGATCCTGCTGGCCGGCTGCCGCGATCGCCCGCAGGATGATGCCGGCGCGGGTAGTGAGCGACCGGATACCGGCGGCACCGCCGTCGTCGCACTGGCGCAGGACATCGACTTCGCGAACGGCCTGCTGAGCGGCGAGACTTACAGTCAGGCAATCAATCGGCTGCTGTTCCTGCCACTCGTCCGCTATGACGAGCGACTGGAAATCCAGCCGTTGCTCGCGGTCGACTGGCAGTTCGAAGCTGATACCGCCGTGGTCTTTCGGCTGCGTAATGATGTGCACTGGCAGGACGGCGTGAAGACATCGGCGCACGACGTCGAATTCACCTATCGGTACGGCAAGGATCCGCGCACCGGCTATCCCAATGGCGACTACTGGATCGGCTGGAACGACGCCGAGGTGCTCGACTCCTTCACCATCCGGTTCAGCATCACGCCGCAGCCGGAGCCGCTCGCGAATCTGGCGTGGATTCCGATCATGCCGAGCCATTTACTCGAACGCATCGCGCCGCACAATCTGCGCAATGCCGAGTTCAACCAGAAGCCGATCGGCAACGGGCCGCTGCGCTTCGTCGAGTATCGGCCGAACGATCGCTGGATCTTCGAAGCCAATCGTGATTATCCCGCTGCGCTCGGCGGACGGCCCTATCTCGATCGCGTGGTCTTCCGCGTCATTCCGGAGGAGACGGCGCAGGAGGCCGAGCTGATCGCCGGCAACATCGACCTGGCCACCCGCGTGCGCGCCGAACGCTTCGAGCCGCTGGACGCGCTGCCCGACGTGCGCGCCATCGATGTGCCCGGCCGGCAGTACGGGTTCATCGGCTGGAACACGCGCCGGCCGCCGCTCGACGATGCGCGCGTGCGGCGCGCGCTCACCATGGCCATCGACCGCGAGAAGCTCATTGAGGTGCTGCGCGGCGGGCGCGGCGAAGTCGCGGTTGGGCCGGTGCCGTCGTACCACTGGTCCTTCGACGAGAATATTCGACCATTGCCCTATTCGGTCGACTCGGCGCGCACGCTGCTTGCCGATGCCGGCATCCAGGACACGAACGGCGACGGCATGCGCGAGCTGCGCACCGGCCGTCCTTTCGAGATCGAGCTGAAGACGCCCGCCAACAATCCGTTCAACCGCGACATGGCTGAGCTGATCCGCTCCGACCTCGCCCTGGTCGGAGTGAAGGTGGTTACGCGGCCGACCGAGTTCGGCACCATGATCGAGGAGGTCACATCGCCGGAGCGGAAGTTCCAGGCGGTGCTGATGGGCTGGCAGACCGATTTCCGCCTGGTCGTTTACGACAACTTTCACTCCAGCTCGATCGACAACCCGTTCCAGTTCGCCTCGTACCGGAATGCGGAAGTCGACACGCTGCTCGACAAGCTGCAGACCACGACGTCGCGCGCAGCCGCGCGGCCGCTCTGGCAGCGGCTCCAGACCATCATTCGCGATGAGCAGCCGTGGACGTTCCTGTATTCGTACTCGACGCTCTACGCCGCGCGCGAACGGCTGAAGGGACTGGACATGGACATGCGCGGACCGTTCGTCAATCTGACGGAGTGGTGGGTCGCGGATGGTGGAAGTTCAGAGGGCCGTGCCCCCGGCCAAGCCCCGGAGCGGTAGCAATCGCGCACTCGACAAAGCTCAACGCCTCCTCGACGGCGCGCGCCAGCGGCCGTCCCAGCGCGAGACCGGCCGCCACGGCCGCCGACAGCGTGCAGCCGGTACCATGCGTGCTGCTCGTCTCGATGCGCGGCCGGTCGTAGATCCTGAACTCGGTCCCATCGAACAGCACGTCGATCACGCGGTCGCCGGTGAGATGACCGCCCTTTACGAGTGCCGCGCGTGCGCCCTGCTCCACCAGCCGGCGCCCCGCGCGGCGCATGTGATCGACGTCGTGCGCGTCGATGTCCGTCATGATGCGCGCCTCGTCCAGATTGGGCGTGGCCAGCGTGCTGAGCGGCAGCAGCCGGCTGAGGATCGCCTGCACGGCGTCGTCCTCGAGCAGCCGATCGCCGCTGGTCGCGACCATGACCGGATCGAGCACGTAATTTTCGAGTCCCTCTTCCGCGATGACGTCCGCCACCAGCTCGACCAGCTCGCGGGTCGCGAGCATGCCCGTCTTGACCGCGCGCACCGCGAAATCGCTCGCGATCGCGTTGATCTGCTCGCGCACGATCGCGCCCGGTACGGCGTGGACCGCGCGGACGCCGATCGTGTTCTGTGCGGTGATCGCGGTCAGCGCGGAAGTGCCGAACACGCCGAACGCGTGGAACGTCTTGAGGTCCGCCTGTATGCCGGCGCCGCCGCCGCTGTCGCTGCCCGCAATCGTCAGTGCTACGGGGATGCTCATCCGGCAAATTTAGAGAACATGGGACGGACGTGCACGTTCACGTTCACGGTCACGTTTACGCGAACGGGGGGCTGCTTGTTGGTACCGCAACCGTCCACGTACACGTGAGCGTGACCGTGAACGTACACGTCTGTTAAATCCCTCGGCTTGAACGCCAAGAACTACTCCCATACTCCCATGCTCTCATGCTCTCATGCTCTCATGTTCTGGGAGCAGCGGGCATGGACCGCAGGCGCGACCGGATACGCTGGAACTCGCGGGTGTCGCTCGTCAGGTTGCGCAGCCGCGAGGCAGGCACGCTGCGGATCGCGGCGCGCGTTGCGTCGATGCGGTCACCCGTGGTCGGGTGGGTCGAGAACCACTGCTGCAAAGCCGACGGCGAGGACCGGCGCAGCCGGATCAGCCGCTCGAACATGGTGACCAGCCCATTCGGATGGATGCGCGCACTGATCATCAGCGGAATCGCGACCTGGTCGGCCTCGTTTTCGTCGTCGCGGCTGAACTTCGCGAAGACGGCGCTGCCGATCACGTTGATGCCGGCCGATTCCAGCGAGCTGGGCGCGCGGCCGAGCAGCACGTAAGCCAGGTTCAGGCCCAGATTGGCGCCCTGCA
>JBQTJO010000066.1:0-9904 GCA_052387015.1 Gemmatimonadota bacterium | reverse complement strand
CCTACACCTTCGTACAGGCATGAAATTCCCACCACCGACAATGTCACAACCCCGCATCATGGCGCGTTATAGGAGCGGGCAGAGGCTCGGAAACGCGCTTGACATGGTAGAGACCGGCCGCTAGTCTGCCCCCGTTGCACCCCAGATCAGGCCGGGGTGACAATTTTTCCGGGCTTTGATTGCGATCCCCCGTGACAGAACCGAGCGTAACGGCGCTGCAGGTGCCGTCGTTGTCGAACGTTCGTCCGGGCGATCGTGTTTGTGTCGTACCAAACCAATCCTTCCGCCGGAGGACCGCATGCAATTGTCAGTACGGGCTATGCGCCCGTGGGCTTTCCTCGGCGCCTTGCTGCTTTCGCTGTTTGCGAAGCCGCTTGCCGCGCAGGAGACCGGAAAGATCCAGGGCCGGGTGACTGACGCCACTTCGGGTCAGCCCATTGTGGGTGCACAGGTGGTGATCGTAGGAACGCGCCTCGGCAACATCACGAACGAGGACGGCTTCTACTTCGTCAACAACGTGCCCGCTGGCCTGCAGGACATTCAAGCGCAATACATCGGCTACCAGACCGTGACGGTCCGGCAGCAGCGCGTCCTGGCAGGTCAGACACTCACCCAAAACTTCGCGCTTGCGCAGGCAGCCGTCGAAATCGCGGCCCTCGAAGTCATCGGTGAGACGCGGCCGCTGGTTCCTCGTGACCAGGTCGCGTCGAAGAACATCGTGACGGGCGAGGCGGTCGAGGAGCTGCCGGTCGACGACGTGACGAACATCGTCCGCCTGCAGCCCGGCGTCGTGCAGACCGGCCGCAAGGGCGGTGTTTCGATCCGCGGCGGCCGCTCGGGTGAAGAGGCCGTCTTCGTGGACGGTGTGCTGGTGCGCAACTTCAACGAGGGCTCGTCGAACCTGACGATCGGCACCAACACGCTCGCCGAGGTCGACGTGCTGACGGGCGGCTTCAGCGCCGAGTTCGGTGAGGCGCAGTCGGGCATCATCAACTACGTGACCCGCTCGGGTGGCCGTGCCTGGAACGGCACGCTCTCGCTCCAGACGGACGAGCTGATGCCGACCGAGTGGAGCATCGGCTTCAACCGCGCCGAGCTTTCGGTGGGCGGTCCCGTGGTCGGCAACCTGAGCTTCTTCGCCGCGGGCACCGCAACCGGCCGGAAGTCGGACAACATGGGCATCGAGTGGCGCGACTTCCCGATCTTCGTCGCGCAAGGCGTCGACACCGTGATCGCGTTCGATCCGACCGGCAAGGGCGACGTGCGCGAGGTGCCGGTGCCGAACTTCGTGCGCTTCGACGAGGGTGGCCGGGCGCCGTTCTCGAACAGCGACGAGTACACGCTGGACGGCAAGCTCGACTACAGCTACGGCAGCGGCTCGCGCCTGTTCATCACGGGCAAGATGTCGCGCAACCAGGACCGCAGCCAATTTGGCGGTGGTCGCGTCGAGCTCTTCAACACGCAGGGCTTCGGCGGCGTGCTCGCGAAGAGCCGCACGGCAATTCTCGGGCTGACGCACAACTTCGTGCGCAGTGCGGAGAGCGCGCTCTCGATCGATCTCAAGGTCGCGCGCCAGCACGACTTCGCTCTGAGCGGCAACCTGGATCAGGAGTGGGACCTCGACCACCGCAATCCGACGTTCGGGTTCACCTTCGATGATTTCGAGTTCCAGGTCGACGAGGACGATTTCCCGGTCGATCAGGCGCTGGTCGAGCGTTTCCTGCGCAACGTCCCGGACGATCCGGCGTCGGATGTAGGCAGCCGCACGCCTTTCCCGCAGTCGCGGACGGATCTGTTGGGGTCGACCGAGTTCCGCATGAATCCTTTTGGGATCATCACGAGGTTCAATACGCGCGGCGTGGGCGGCACCTTCGGCTTCGCGGAGGAAAAGCAGTGGCAGTTCCGCGCGGCGGTCGACTGGCAGGTCAACCGCCAGAACCGCCTGAAGTTCGGTGGCGACTGGTTCGACATCGACCTGGCGCGCGCCAACATCCGTTACACCAACCTCTCGTTCGCGCAGCTCTGGGTCGAGAACCCGAAGCGCCAGAGCCTGTTCGCGCAGGACCGCCTCGACCTCGGCGACGTGGTCGTGGAAGCCGGGCTGCGCTGGGACCGGTTCGATCCGAACTCGAATTTCCCGGTCGTGCCGGGCTTCTTCGATCTGGACGATCCGACCTCGTTCGAGCCGGCGCCGGTGCGCACGGCGCTCTCGCCGCGTCTCGGCGTCTCGTTCCCGGTCACGGTGAACAGCACGTTCCGGCTCAGCTACGGTCACTTCACCCAGCTGCCGGACCTGAACGAGTACTATCGCGGCAAGAACACGGACTTCTTCCGTTTCCGCAATACAAACACGAACGACCTCTTCACTCAGCCGCTGGATCTCGGTAAGACGGTGGCGTTCGAGTTCGGCTTCCGTCAGCTGCTGGCGCCGGATTTCGTGCTCGACATTGCGGCCTACAACCGCGACAAGCTGAAGGACGTTACGTCGCGCAAGCTGGCGTGGGAGGATCCGACCAATCCGGGCGCGGTCATCTACCTGAACACCTTCGTGAATGCCGATTTCGGCACCGTGCGCGGTGTCGACATCCGTCTGGACCGCCGCTTCGGCCAAGTCTTCGACGCGATGGTCGGCTACAGCTACCAGGATGCGCGCAGCACGGGTACCGACCCGTTCACGTATGTCAACGTGTTCGCGCGTCTGGAGAGCAACGCCAACACGCTGCTCGGTCTGCCGCCGAACCCGGCGCAGGCGATCCGCCTGACCGAGGAGAACCGGAAGCACAACATCACCGGTAACTTCTCGCTGCAGTTCCCGAGCAACCACGAGAACAGTCTGCTGGCCAACTTCGGCCTGTTCGGCACTCTGCGCGTCCTGTCGGGTCTGCCGTACTCGCCTCTGACGCAGGCGGCGGGCAATATCTTCATTGCCGGACAGGCGGGCGGCGCCGGTCTCGGCGTGACCGGCGCGGAGCTGGAAGATGACGAGATCAGCACGGCGCGTCTGCCGTGGATGACCTTCTTCGACCTGAAGGCGCAGAAGGGTCTCAAGCTGATGGGTTGGAATGCCCAGGTGTTCGTCGATGCGCGTAACGTGCTCGACCTGAATAACCAGACGGGCATCTTCCAGACGACCGGCGACATCACGGATGAAGCCGTCTACGAGACACGCGTCGAGGCGCACCGCCAGACGCTGGGCGGCGGCACCATCCAGGACCGTGTCGACCTGCGCTCGCTGACCTCGGCCGGCGAGGGCGTCCGCAACGAAGTCGACCTGTTCCTGCTCCAGCAGGCCGAGGCGCGCTTCGGCAATGGTGACCAGATCTTCGAAGCCGACGAGCAGGAGCGTGCGTTCCGCGCCGCGGAGGTCTTCCTGACCGGTCCGCAGGACCTGTTCGGTCCGGGCCGCCGCGTCCGTCTCGGTTTCGAGTTGACCTTCTAATAGACGAATCGGCTCCGCCGCGGCGAATGCGGCGGGGCTTACTCACTCACATGGAGAGACTCAATGGTTGCGACTCTCGGTAAGCCTGTCAGCCGCGCAGCCCGTATGGTTTACGGCCTCGCGCTCGCGCTGCTCTGGGTTATCGCTGTCGGGCCGTTCGGCAATCTGTCTGCGCAGACTTCCCAGCAGAAGCGGCAGGCACAGCGCGCGAACAGCCCGTTCAATCTGGCGGCGGGTGCCAACACCCTGCTGCAGGCGAACCTGGTGCAGTGCGGCCTCAACAACTCCGGTGACGTCTGCACGGACGTGTTCGACTCGCCGACCGGCGGCGGTGGTTTCTGGCCGTCGGGCACGACCAACCAGTACATCTTCAACTCGGGCCTTCAGATTGCCGGCATCAACAGCGGCGAGGCGGGTCCGTGGTCCGGCGATACGGTGGGCGCCTTCTTTTTCGACGCCCGCGGCACGCAGAAGCACGGCGTGAACCTGACGGACGTCTTCAACTCGCTCACGCCGGGCGACCTCGACAACTGGCCGGCCGGCGCATTCGTCGAAGACACGTCGATCTTCAATGCGGCGCTGATCGGGCAGAAGGCGATCTCGGACCAAGACAGCTACGTCGAGTACTGGGACGGCGATCCGAACCGTCTGGCGAGCCGCGATCACCCGATGGGCATCAAGGTGCAGCAGCGCTCGCTGGCATTCAACTCGCCCTCGGGCGCCGAGCACACGCTCTTCTTCATCTATCGCTTCACCAACGTCACCAACGACCCGGCATTCCAGGGGCCGAACGAGGCGCGCTTCGGCATTCAGCTGCCGGACGCGGGCTGGACCATCACGAACATCTACGCCGCGTTCGGTATGGACCCGGATGTGACGACGCACGCGGGCAACAACTTCTCGAGTGCACTATTGCCGCTCAACATGGGCTTCGCCTATCACGCGGAGTTCGTGACCGACGACTTCAACTTCGCGGCGCGCGCGGACCTGTATGCGCCGCCCTTCTTCCAGGGCCCGGGCTTCATCGGCGTGAAGTATCTGCGCAGCCCGATCAACCCGGCGACCGGCCAGCAGGTCGGTCTGACCATGTTCAACGTGTCGATCAACGGCGGCTCGATTCCCGACCCGGTCGGCGTCAAGCAGCTGTTCCGGTATCTGAAGGGCGATCCGAATCCGGCAGCGGGCGATCCGGTCTGCCTGATCCCCAACTCGATCCAGGCCCGTCTCTGCTATCTCGAGCAGCGCCAGGGCGACTACCGTCTGTACCAGTCGTCGGGTCCGTTCAGCCTGCCCGCCGGCCAGTCGGCCGTTATCGTGGTGGCCTACACGCACGGTGCGCCGGTCGCGGTGCCAGGTTATACGCCGGGCACGGAAGTGCGCCCCGGCATTCCGTCTCGCACGCCGGGCGTCGGCGCCGATACGCTGCGCCTGGTCGAGCGCATCATGGGTATGATCACGACAGCGGGCGCCGTGGTTGGCGAAGGTGAGGACGTGCGCGTCGAAGAGACGCTGCTCGCACCCGGGGTCAACTTCGTGCCGCGCTCGGTCGTTCACAACGCGCTGATCGCGCAGTCGATCTTCAATAACAAGTTCCTGCTGCCGCGCCCGCCCGAGACGCCGCAGTTCTCGCTGGTGCCGGGCGACAACCAGGTCACGGTGGTCTGGGCGCCGTCGCCGACCGACGTGAACTGCGTTGAGGGCGTGGACGGCCGGGGCGGCGATCCGTACTTCCTGATCGCATCGAATCCTGCGAGCCCGCAGTTCAACCCGAACTACCGCCGCTGCGATGTGGAAGGCTATCGCATCTACCGCGCGACCGGTCTGTCGGGCGGCTTCGAGCTGATCGCGCAGTTCGACAAGACGGGCACCGTGTTCGTCGATTTCACCTGCGAGCTGGACCCGAACTTCGTGCCCGAAGAGGGCGAGGAGTGCGACGTGCGCGCGGTTCCGCTCACGGGTGACGTCGTGCAGTTCGCGCAGGGCACGCGGGTTCGCAACGCGATCACCGGGTCGGTGGCAATTGCCGGTCCGACCGACACGGTCACGCTGGCCGACACGGGTGTCCCGTTCGCCTTCGTCGATCGCGGCGTACGCAACGGCATCACCTTCCGCTACATCGTGACGGCGTTCGACGTCAACTCGCTGGCCTCGGGCTCGGCTTCGCTCGAGTCGGCGCGCCAGCCGCAGTTCGTGACGCCGCGCAAGGACCCGAACAACCTGGTGTTCGCATCGTTCTCGTCGTCCGTGACGAATGCCGCGTGCGAAGCGCTGCCGAGAATTCAGTTCCCTACCATTGATGGCGCGACCGGCAAGTTCAGCGGGCCGATGCCGCCGACCAACGGTCTGTCGGCCACTTTCTCGCCGGTCGTGGAGCGGCTGCTGCCGGCCTTCAACCTGAAGGCGACCATCGACAGCATCATTCCGTACAGCGAGTTCAATCACCCGGCAGGCGGCTGCCCGAAGGGCTCCAACGCTCTCGCGGCCTGCTGGCAGGTTCACATGACGTTCGACCGCGATGGCACCAAGACGTCCTCCGTCGCGGACGGGTTTACGCCGACCTGGTTCGCATTCACTGAGGACGTTCACACGGTGTTCGCGATCGGTGGCGCCGCGGTGCCGCCGGATCCGGCAACGGCCGCGCAGTTCGGGCTGCCCTCGACGTTCCCCGGCTTCATCGCGAACGTAGTCGGCACCTTCCCGCAGACGATCCTCTACAGCCAGATGGAAGGTCAGACCAATCGTCGCGGCATCGCCGGCAATACCATCTATCCGGGTTTTGCGACCGGTCCTCGCTTCGTGCCGGGAGGCTCACGCTGGTTCAGCGGCGCCAACGAGACGGTCAATGACCCGACCGCCCTGATCAAGGTCGGCCATCTGGATGGCGTCGACTCGGTGTGGGCGCCGATCCACCACACGCCGGTCACGGAGGGTGGGCCTTCGCGCTATCCGGCGTCGACCAACATGCAGTGCTTCAGCTACGTGTTCTCGGACATGGGCCGGGCCGCGGACGTGAAGTTCACGTGGGGCGCGAATGGCGCGGTCACGGTGCGGGACGTCTCGCACAACACGTCCGTGATCTTCAAGCCGACCGTGCAGGCGAGCTTCGGCTTCCTGAACACGGATGCGAACGGCAACGGTGTGATCGACTGGAACGACTTCGACTACATCGAGAACGTGGCGCCTTCGATCGGGCCGCTCGGCTTCTGCGATCCGCCCGATGATCCGGCCGAGTTCATTCGTCTGCAGCAGGCGCCGGTGATCAAACCGGTCAGCTTCTCGGGTGGCAGCAACCGCGCAGCCTACACCGCCGAGGGCCAGGGCTTCGGTCTCTACGTCAACGGCGAGCGCTTCATCTTCTCGATGCCGGGCGGCGCACTGCCGGCCAGCGGCCAGGTCTGGACGCTGCGCACGTATAGCGGCCTGCTCCGCAGCGGTTCCACCGCCGGGCCGCTCACCAACAACCCGTCAGGTTACACGTTCTGGGCGAATTTCTCGGAGGACGAGATCCCGGAGCCACGCCAGCCGATGGTGACGGGGCTGCAGTTCAACGCGGTCTCGACGGCGGCCACGCAGGCGGTGGGTGATGTCGACATCAGCAACGTCCACACGGTGCCGGATCCGTACTACGTGCGCAGCGCGTTCGAGCTCGGACCGTCGAACAAGGTGCTGCGCTTCGTGAACCTGCCGCCGCAGGCGATCATCCGGATCTACACGCTCAACGGCACGCTGGTGCGCGTGCTCGAGCACAACGATCCGCTGGGTGGCGCCGAGACGTCATGGGATCTGCGCAACCGCAACAACCAGTTCGTTGCTTCGGGCGTGTACTTCTACGTCGTCGAGGCCGCAAATGGTGACAAGCACACTGGCAAGATGACCATCGTGCAGTTCGCACGGTAAGGAGAACGATCATGAAAAGAACAGTCCTTTTTCTCGTTTTCGCTCTCGTGCTGCCGACGGTCGCGCTTGCGCAGCAGGCTACGCCTCCGACCGCGCGTGCAGACGAAGACAACACCCGCTTTGGCGGTACGTCGGCTGTGTTCCTGACACTGCCGTCGGATGCGAGAGGCGCCGCCCTGGGCGGCGCCTTCGCGGCGCTGACCAACGACATTTCCGCGGTGTTCTACAACCCGGCGGGTCTGGCGTTGATGGGCACATCGCAGGCCATGTTCAGCTACACCAGCTACATCGCGGACACGCGTCACGTGGCGGGCGCGATCGGCTGGTCCCTGCGCGGTGGTGAGTGGGGTCTCGGCGTGAGCGTCTCGAATTTCGGGTTCGACGATCAACCGGTCTTCACCGAAGACGCGCAGGACGGCAATGGTGAGACCTACAGCGTTTCGAGCACGGCGGTCGGCATCACCAGCTCGCTTCAGTTCTCGGATCGCTTCTCGGCCGGTATTACGGGCCGCCTGGTCACCGATCAGCTGGCGCGTGCAACCGCGACCGGCTTCACGGTCGATTTCGGCACCAACTACCATGGCGAAGTCGCGGGTCGCCCGCTGCGTGCGTCGTTCATCATCATGAACTACGGCACGTCGTTCACGCACTCGGGACCGGTGCTGAACACGGCGGTCGAGCCGATCGACGGGTCGATGAACGTCGAGGATCAGCCGGCGGAGTTCCGGACCAGCGCGTTCGAGCCGCCGACGCAGTTTCGGGTCGGCGTCGCGTACGACGTGCTCGCGGGTGCGAGCAACCGGCTGTCACTGCTCTCGGAATTCTACCAGCCGAATGATGCGGATGCGGGTGTCGGTGTGGGCGCCGAGTGGGCCGCGAGCCTGAGCTCGGGTGTGTCGGCCGCGCTGCGTGGCAGCTTCAACTTCGCGGGTGACAACCGCGACAGTGATGTGTCGACGGGCTTCGCGCAGAGTGCATTCGCGTCCGATGATGACGACGAGGCGATGGACGGCCTCGCGCTGGGCGCCGGTCTCGGCTGGCGCAGCGGCAACTTCAGCGTCGGCGTCGACTATGCGTATCGTCACCTCGGCCTGCTGCCGAGCGTGAACCAGTTCTCGGTCAAGCTCGGCTGGTAATCTTTGCCGAAGTATCGCAGTAGCTGGATGGCGGTCCCGCTCCTCGTGAGCGGGATCGCATTCAGCGGGGTTTTTGAAATAGCGGCAGCCCAGGAGGCGGATCGCGCCGGGATTCGGGTACGGGTCGCGCGTTTCTGGCGCGGCGAGGGGCGCACGCTCCTCGAAGGTGTCATCGGCATGCCGGTGGCGACGAGCACGCGGACGGTCGATCTGACGGTGCAGGACAGCACGGGCAAGGTGCTTCACTCGGAGACGTTCACGGACAGCGCGAGTGCGCAGTCCGCGGCGCTCGCGGCCTTGAATGCGCAGACCACGTCGATGCTCGAGCTGCTGCTGGGCCCCGGTCTGTACGACGTGTCGGTCAGAAGCGCGGAAGCAGGACGTGTCGATTCGGCCAGGGTGGCCGTGCGCGCGTTCGACAGTGCGCCGGTTCTCTCGGATGTAGTGGTGAGCGCGCATATGCGCGTGCTGGCCGCCGGCGAGCAGCCGAATGCAGCCGAAATGCAGCGCGGCCGTTATGCGATCGAGCGTGGCACTCGCGTGACGGTGTTGCCGATGGAGCCTCGGCTCTGGTATTACCTGGAGCTGTATCGCCAGGGAGCGGATTCGGTCGCGCAGCTCGAGTTTCGGGTACTGCCGGCCGGCCGGGACACGGCGCTCGTGCGGGTAACCCGCAACGTTGCAGTCGGTGCGCGCGGCACGGTGGACGCCGCGGCTCTGGGCGTTCAGGGGCTGCCGCCAGGCGACTACAAGCTGAGTGTGTTAGCGCGCAGCGGAAATCGGGAAGATCGGCGCGAGTCGAGCTTCACGATGGGCTCGTTCGAGACGGCGCCGCCGGTTGCGGCCGCTGCGCCGGGCGGATCGGCCTCCGAGTCAGCACTGTTCGACCGCTATTTCGCGCTCGCCGTGCGCAGCGATGCGGCGGTCGGCGAGCTGGTGGAAGCATTGACGGTCAGCGCGCCCGGTGAGCGCGTCGAAGAGGAAACCAGGGGTTTGCCCGTCGATGCGCAGCGCCGGTTCCTCGCCCGCTACTGGTCGCGGGTGCCGGATCCGGTGCCCGCGACACCGCAGCACGAATTGGTCGAGGAGTATACGCGACGGCTGAGCCACGTTTCGCTGAACTACAGCGAGGGCGTGCGCGGCCGGCCGGGTGCGAAGACGGATCGGGGCCGGATCTATTTGAAATTCGGTCCGCCCGATGAAAGGCAGCTGATTCCGATCCCGAACTCGGCCAACGCTGTAGAGATCTGGAAGTATACCGGGCGGCGGGCGCTGAAGTACGTGTTCCTCGACGAGACCGGCTTCCAGCACTACAACCTGATTTTTACAACCGATCCACAGGAGCGCACGCTGCACGACTGGCGGGAGCGCGTGCGTAATGCCGAAGTGATTGGCGAGATCATAAGATTCTAGTCAGAACTGCGGATTAGAA
>JBQTJO010000065.1:0-2542 GCA_052387015.1 Gemmatimonadota bacterium | reverse complement strand
TACTCCGTCCATATCTCGGAACCGCGAATCCTTCCACATCCACGCGTTCGACACTCTCGATCCGGTCGCCGAGAAAGCGGCGGCCGACCTCGCGAAAGCGCAACGGCGAGTCGCTCGCCGCGAACTTGTGCTCGGGTGCATCGGTGACCGTGCGCAACAGATCCCGCTCCTCCAGCAACCGTTTCACTTCCAGCGCGGTCTGGTGGCCCGAGTCGACCAGGGTGACCGCGCTACCGAGCACTTCTGTCAGCACGCCGGAGAGCAGCGGATAGTGCGTGCAGCCGAGAATCAGCACATCGATATCGACTGCGCGCAAAGGTCGCAGATACTCCTGCGCGGCGAGCCGGGTGGCGGGATGATCGATCCAACCCTCCTCGATGAGCGGCACGAACAGCGGACAAGGCTGCGCGTAAACGCGCGCATCGTCGACCAGTCGGCGCACCGCGTAGTCGTAGGCGCCGGAGCGAATGGTGCCGGCCGTGCCGATCACGCCTATGCGGCCGGTCTTCGAGGTGCGGGCGGCGGTGCGGGCGCCCGGTTCCACGACTCCGATGACCGGCACCGGCAGCGCCTCGGCGAGCAGCTCGTAGGCATGCGCGGTCGCGGTGTTGCAGGCGATCACGATGGTCTTCACATCGCGCGAGAGCAGGAAATCGGCGGCTTCCCTCGAGTAGCGCTGTACGGTTTCCGGTGATTTCGGACCGTACGGCACGCGCGCGGTGTCGCCGAAGTAGAGAACGGATTCGCGCGGCAGGACGCGGAAGATTTCGCGCGCGACGGTCAGGCCGCCAATGCCGGAATCAAAGATGCCGATCGGCTGAGCGCGGCTGGCGGTAGTCACGGGCGTAGCGGAACGGGAACGCGGACTTGCACACTCATGCCGCCCGCTGGGGCGGGCCGGGTCGTGATGGTTGCCGGGAAATCGGCGAGATGCGCCGCAACGAAGGCATCGACACCGCTCGCCAGCGTGACAAAAAGCGTGTACGCAATCCAGTCCTGGCGCTGCTCCTCGCGCGATTCGACCAGATTGCGAATGTCGATCACGGTCTCGGCGCTGTCCACGGCCGCCCTGAATCGGAGCGGATCCGAGAGCTGCTCGTTGAGCAGCGAGTCTTCGGCCATCTCCGCGCGCAACGAATCGCTGACCAGCTGGATGCGCTCTTCCTCGACATCCTGCGCGTGGTCCAGCTTGTTCAGCGTTTTCACGAGCATGTAATAGCTGGTGGTCTGGAGCGCGAAGAAGAAGCCGGCCCGCTTCTTCGCGCCCGCGCTCCATTGCCCCCAGCCCGGGATGAGCAGCGAGCGCATGAACGCCTTGCCCGGCGAGATACCGCGCGCGGTGTCCTGCGCCCCGGGTTGCGGCTCGATCGGCTGCGGCGCCTGTTGCGCACCGGCCGGCAGCGCCGCCACGCAGGTGAAGAGGAAGACGAACGCGGCCGCGCGTCGTCGTATAGGTGTAGACATCATTTCGGTTTCGATTCCAATCCCGCCAGAACGTTCAAGGCGCGCCTGCGCACACCGATTTCAAGCCGGCTCGCGCCGTCCGCCTCGCGCAGCTCGCCGTCCAGCTGAAAGTACAGTGGCGCGCTGCCATGCGCCTCGAACCGGACTCGCTCGACAGCCTGCATTATTACCGTCGGGTGACCCGCATGCGTTCCGCGCAGCACGCGCGCCAGCACGGGCGGTACTTGCCAGAGCGGCAGCGCTTTGATGACGCACAGGTCGAGCCGCCCGTCGCGCGGACTCGCGTGCGGCGTGAGATAGAAGCCGCCACCCTGACAGACGCCGTTGCCGACCGCCATCATCATGATGCGACGATCGATGCGCTCCGCACCGATGGTGGCGCTCAAGGCGACCGGCCGGTAGACCGCCAGCGCACGCATCAGACCGAGCAGATATTTTACCGGCGCCGGCAACGCCGGCAGCTTCAGGATCTGGCGCACGACTTCCACATCGATGCCGATGCCCATTGCGTTGATGAAGAACTCCTGACCGCCGCTCCATGCGGCGTGGCCGGCGTCGTAACGCTCGCTGTGTCCGGCCGCGATCACGTCGAGTGCGGAATCGAGCGTGCGCGCACCCGCGACCACTTTCGCGAAGTCGTTGCCCGTGCCGAGCGGCAGGATGCCCAGCGCGGTGGCAGCGCCCGATCTGAGAATGCCATTGACGACGTCGTGAATCGTGCCGTCGCCGCCAGCCGCGATCACGGCGTCCGCTCCACCTGCCGCGAGCATGTGCGCTAGCTCCACGCCATGGCCCGGCGCCTGGGTGTGATGCAGCGTCGCACTCACGCCGCGCGCGCGCAGCGCCGCAATCAACTCATTGCCACGCCTGGACGACCGCCCGCCACCTGATTTGGGGTTCAGAACGACATGAACGGCGGAAAGGGGCATGACGGATGCTAGACTTGCTTGACCGCTGTCCGCAACTGCAGCATGATGGCGAGCTCTTTGACGCATATGGAGATTGGTGAAACCAGGACGTGAACGGAAGCTGGTGACCGTCGCCCTCGTGGCCGGCATGTTTCTCGCCGCCTTCGAGG
>JBQTJO010000064.1:0-4623 GCA_052387015.1 Gemmatimonadota bacterium | reverse complement strand
GCTTCTGCGCGGCCTCCGTCCGGCTCGGCAGCCCGAACAAATGTATGAAGCCGGCCGCATCGGCGTGATCGTAGCTTCCATCATTGCCGAACGAGGCCAACCCCTGGTTGTAGAGCGAGTACCGGCTCTGCCGTCCGGCGATGATCGCGTTGCCCTTGTACAGCTTCATGCGCACCGTGCCGGTCACGCGCTGCTGCGTGCGATCGACCAGCGCATCCAGCGCCTCGCGCTCAGTCGACCACCAGCGTCCCTCGTAGACCAGATCCGCGGAGCGCGACGCGACCTGATCCTTGAGCGCGAGCGCGCGGCGCTCCAGCACGAGCTGCTCCAGCTCGCTGTGCGCGCTGTAGAGCAGCGTGCCGCCGGGAGTCTCGTACACGCCGCGTGACTTCATCCCGACCAGCCGGTCTTCGACGATGTCCGCACGCCCAATACCGTGCCTGCCGCCGATCTCGTTCAGGACCGAGATCATCTCGACCGGCCGGAGCACCTCGCCATTCACTTTCACCGGGTAACCCGCCTCGAAGGCGATCTCCAGGTATTCCGGGAAATTCGGTGCGTCCTCCGGCGCATTGGTCAGCATGAACATATCGGCCGGCGGCTCGCAATTCGGATCCTCGAGCGGCCCGCCCTCGTGCGAGATGTGCCAGAGATTGCGATCGCGCGAGTAGATCTTCTCCCTGGTCGCGGTGATGCCCAGGCCGCCCCGCGCGTTCGCGTAGTCGATCGCATCCTCGCGCGAGCGAATGTCCCACTCACGCCACGGCGCGATCACCTTCACGTTCGGCGCGAACGCGGCATACGCCAGCTCGAAGCGCACCTGATCGTTGCCCTTGCCCGTGCAGCCGTGCGAAAGCGCATGCGCGCCGATCTGTACCGCCAGCTCCGCCTGCGCGCGCGCGATGATCGGACGCGCCATGGCCGTGCCGAGCAGATATTTGCGCGCGTAGATCGCGCCCGACCGCAAGGTCGGCCAGATGACCTCGCGCACGAAAGGCTCGCGCAGGTCCTGCACGATGCAGGTCTGCGCGCCCTGTGCCTGCGCGCGCGCCTCGAGACCGCTCAGCTCCTCGCCCTGCCCCACGTCCGCGGCCACGCAGATGATCTGGGCATCGTACTTCTCCCGCAGCCACGGCACGATGATCGACGTGTCGAGTCCGCCCGAATATGCCAGAACAACGGTAAACGCCATTTCAGTTCTCCAGTTGATATGCGACGGCGATCTCGATGCACGTCGCCCGTTTTGCACAGCGGCTGCAATCGGCCGCGATCTTCTGCGGGTACTCCGCCACCACTGCCGGCTCGAAGCCGAGCTTGAAGAAGAAGTCCGGCTGCAGCGTCAGCGCGATGACTTTTTTCAGCCCGAGCGACTTCGCCTGCGCGACCAGCGTCTCGATCATGCGCCGGCCGACGCCGCGCCCGTGTGACTCCTCCGACACCGCCAGCCCGACGATCTCGCCCAGCTCGGACGAGTACAGGCGCAGCCCGGAACACCCGACCATGCGACCGCCGTGCTCCGCGACGATGAACTCGCGGAAATTGCGGTAGACCTCGTCCACCGCGCGCGGCAGCAACAGGCCGCGTTTCGCGAAGCCATCGAGCAGCGTGTGCATTGCTTCGACGTCGCTCGGCAGCGCCTCGCGCAACGTGACCTCCTGCGCGGAAGCCGGCGTCACCAGATGCAGATGCGCGCGCACGGGCTGGCGCGGCTGCGAAATCGTCAGGCTCTGCAGGTTCAACCGAGTACCTCGTTCAAAATGGAGAGGGCTTCTGCAATGTCCTCATCACTGACGATCAACGGCGGCAGCAGCCGGATCACGTTTTCGCCTGCCGTGCACACGAGCAGACCTTTCTCGAGAGCGGCCTGGACGTACGGGGCGGCCGGCTCATCCAGCTCGATTCCCAGCATCAAGCCAATGCCACGCGCGTTGCCGAGTGAGTTCTTCAGCAGATCGCCCTTGCGTTTGACGTCCGCCAGGAACGCCGGCCGCGCGATGTGCTCGAAAACCGCGCATGCCACTGTACTGACCAGCGGTCCGCCGCCGAAGGTCGTGGCGTGATCGCCAGGCTTGATCGTGCTCGCGATCTTCTCCGTTACGAGTGTAGCGCCCATCGGCAGACCACCCGCGAGCGGCTTGGCCAGGCTCACCATGTCCGGTGTGACACCGGTCTGCTCGTAAGCGAACAGCGAACCGGTGCGACCCAGTCCGCATTGCACTTCATCGAAGATCAATGCGACGTCTCGCGACGTCGCGAGGTCGCGAAGGTGAGCCAGGTACGCACAGTCGATGGGTCTGACGCCACCTTCACCCTGGACCGGCTCGACGACAATGGCGGCCGTCCTGTCCCGCGTGATCGCGGCGTCAGCAGCGCCGAAATCGCCGGGCATGACGAACTTCACGCCCGGCATGAGCGGCTCGAAGGGCGCGCGGAACGACGGCCGGTCCGTCGCTGCGAGCGAGCCGAAGAGACGGCCGTGGAACGAGCCCTTCAGCGCGATCACTTCGTGCTTCTCGCCGCCGCCAACCGCGCGCGCGTAGCGCCGCGCAAACTTGAACGCCGCCTCGTTCGCCTCGCCGCCCGAATTGCAGAAGAACACCTTGTCCGCGAACGACGCGCTCGTCAGCAGTCCCGCCAGCTTCTGCGCCGCCTGGTTGCGGTACAGATTCGAGGTGTGCAACAGACCGGTGGCCGCCGCGCTCGCGAGCGCGCGCGTCACGACGTCGCTCGCGTAGCCAAGCGCGTTCACGCCAATACCGCTCACGAAATCGAGCAGCTCGCGGCCGTCGTCGGTAACGACGCGGCAACCGGCGCCGCTCACCAGCGTCGGCCGCTCCGCCTGGTACGTGCCGAGCAGCGCATCCTGCGCCGCGCTCTGTTCGGTCAGCACTACCGCCACGCGACAACCTCCGAAAGGACTGCGGTTCCGGCGTTCTCGTTCCACAGCATGTCCAGCCCACCCACGCGAACTTTGGGGATGCCCGTTGCGAGCGCGGCGATCGCGCTGCGCAGCTTGACCGCCATGCCACCGATCGCGACCTGCGCGTCGATGAGGACCTGCGCCTCCGCCGCGCTCAGCGCGGACAGCTGCGCGCCTTCCTGAAGCACGCCTGCCACATCGGTGATGAAGAGCAGCTCGTCTGCCGCCAGCTTCTGCGCGATCGCGGTTGCGACCTCATCCGCATTGATATTCAAGGCGAGGAAATCGGTGCCGATCGAAACCGGTGACACCACCGGCAGTATGTGCGCGGCAACCAGCGCTTCGAGCAGGCTGCTGCGCACTGATTTCACCTCGCCGACGCGGCCGAGCGCTCCGCGATCCGCCACTTCCCCGACCAGCAGACCGCCATCCTCGCCCGAGAGGCCGAACGCATCGAGACCACGGGAACGCAGCGCACGAACGATCCGCTTGTTGACACGACCGTTCAGCACCATCGACGTGACGTCGAGCGCGGCCTCGGAGGTCATGCGACGCCCGCTCGGCGCAAACGACGTCGCGATGCCGAGCTGCGCGCAGAGCGCCGTGATGTCCGGCCCGCCACCGTGCACGATCACCCGGCCGTGCGCCTGCTGAACGGCCGCATCGGCGAAGCGCTCCAGCCAGCTCGCGTCATTGAGCGCGGCGCCACCGATCTTGATGACTTGCAGCATCGGCACCCTCAGCCGGGCAGCCCGAGCTTCTCATCGAAGCCGAGCATCAGGTTCGCATTCTGCAGCGCCTGACCCGCGGCGCCCTTCACCAGGTTGTCGAAAGCCGCCACCACGATCAGCATCGGCTGCTCGACATCGCGCACCTCGCTGAAGCCGATCGAAACGATGTTGCGATGCAGCACCCGCCGAAGCGTGGGCAGGTCGTGCTCGCAGACCTCGACGAACGGCTCCTCCGAGTAATGGCGCGCGTACAGCGCGGTGGCGTCGGCATGCGCCAGCGGCTGCGCGAGCGGCACGTACATCGTCTCCAGAATGCCGCGCCGCACGGGCAGCAGGTGCGGCGTGAACACAAAGGCCGGGGGTCCGCCGTTGAGGCGGGCGAGCCCGCTGCGCATCTCCGGCACGTGACGGTGGCCGTTGCCCACGCCGTACGCACGGAAGTCCTCGGCAACCTCGCCGAACAGCAGCTCGCGCCTGGCCGAGCGTCCCGCGCCGGTCACGCCCGATGCGGCATCGATGACCAGCGTCTGGCCGGAGTCGATCAGACCGTTCGCCACCAGCGGCGCCAGACCGAGCAGCACGCCCGTCGGGTAGCAGCCGGGATTTGCCACCAGACGGGCGCCCCGGATCTCGGGCCGCCACAACTCCGGCAGCCCGTAGGTCGCGCCCTTGCTGCCGTCCCGCAGATCGGATGAAAGATCGATGGCCAGCGCGCCAGCAGCGCGGGCCTTCAGCGCCCACTCACCGGATTCGTCGTGCGGCAGGCAGGAGAACACGACGTCCACCGAGCCGAGCTCGACATCGCCTGCGCTCGCGTACCGCAAGTCGGTTCCCGGCACCACCTTGCCAGCTTCCGCCTCAGACGTGGCGAAGCGCAGGCCGAGGCCCGCGTGGCGCGCGAGTAGCGCCCCCAGCTCCTGCCCGGTGTACCCGCTCGCGCCCAGAATGCCCGCTGTTTTGATCGGATTATTA
>JBQTJO010000063.1:0-1739 GCA_052387015.1 Gemmatimonadota bacterium | reverse complement strand
GATGCGACGCGATGAAACCGCTGTCGAGGTCAATGAGCGACAGCCGCGCATTTGCATAATCGGGAATCCGGAGTCTGCCATCGCGGCCCTGCATCATGCCCCACGCGCCGCGGAATTCACCCGGACCTGCACCCTTGCGGCCGTGTGTCAGCAGATGCTGCCCTGTCGGGCTGAACACGCGGATCTCCTGCGCCTGCGATTCCAACACCGCGATGCGCCCGTCGTCGGCAACGGCAATGGCCTTGATCTCGCCGAACGAGCCGGCGCCGGGATCGCTCACGGAGCCGATTCGCAGCTCCTCCTGGAGAATCCAGTCCGGCTCCGCCGCATTGTGAGGCGGAGTGTTCACTTTTGGGGGAGGGGCGCTAGTCGCATGCGCCGGAACCCCTGAGCAACCGGTATTTCGCGACATGATGAACGTCCAGGCTGTCCTCCAACAGCACGAGCGCGTAATCAGATCCGACCTCGAGCAAGTCGCGCTGGAGTGCGCCCCTGGTACGGCCGCCAGGAACCTTCACCGTTCCGAGTAACCGGCCTTGTGGATCGTGGACGTCCCATGACGACGGTCCGCGCACCCACGGTGGTGCATAGCGGCGAACCCACAGATAGCCTTCGCTGTCGAGCAATAGACCATCGAAGGCGGGCATTGTAGGCGGAGCGGCATCTGAGTAGCCAACTCGACCGCGGCGGAAGTACAGGTCCAGGTCTCTCTCCGGGTACATCGCCTTGTAGAACTTCCGCGCTCCGCCGCGTGGCACCGGCACGATTTCGCGAGTTCCGCCGATCACCGCGCCCGGCGTGCCAACGCTGCTGTAGGACCGGATCTCGTCACGATCAGAAGTCCCGATATAGAACCGGTTATCGCCACCTGCCGCGTACGTCCGCCGCGCAAACGGCGCCCCGCGCATTGAAATGCCGCTGCTCCTTCTTCGCATCACGACTTCGTGACTTGGAAAACTGCCGACCGGCCTCAGCGCACCGTCGCGAAGCGAAATCCTCGACAGGAATTCAGTGCCTCGGGTGAGACCGCTACCCGGCAGATCCGTCCAGCCCGATTTGATCAGCAGCGTGGTGTCATCAATGGCGGCGAGGAGTCTGACCGGACGTTCGACGGTAATTGAGCGGACGTATCGGCCGGCACTGTCGAGTATCGTGATCCGGTTCAGTGACCAGTCACTGACCAGGAGCGTGTCCTTGCTCGTCCGCACCAGATCGGCCAGCCCACGGTATTCTCCGGGACCCCTACCTTTGCCGCCGACCGTACGCAGATGTCTGCCATTGGAAGCGAAGAAGCGGATTTCGCTCACGCGCGCATCCGTAATCACGATCGTTCGATCGCGGAGCAGTGTCGCATTGCCGACGTGCGCGAATGTGTATTCCGGCGCGCCCTCGACGACACCAATGACCGGCTCCGGGTTGGGACACAGCCGCCACCCAGCGGGAACAGACGATAGCGGTACAGAAGCAGCTGAGGAATCTCGCAACTGGGAATTGCGATCTCGGCCGCAGCCGCATATCACGATCAACAGCAGCGGACCTATCGAAACCGCTTGGAAAGTCATCTTGCCGATCTGGCGAATCGCGGCCCACTGTACCATTGTTATAATACACTTAGTGTCCCGTCCCGGAAGTTCCTTGAGCATCGAGAGGGCCGCTGCGCCCGCAACGCAAGGCGCGACGACGAAGGCATAGCAGCGTTATTTCGAGGAGGAGCAACGCAGCGATGCGGGATGCAGCGG